>NZ_JBIVYG010000021.1:0-96185 GCF_044769685.1 Agrobacterium sp. NPDC090283
CCTATGCCCGGCGTCATTACCGGCATCTCGGTCGGCGAGGGCGACGAGGTGGAGGCCGGGCAGGCGCTGGCGACCGTCGAGGCCATGAAGATGGAGACAGTCTTGAAAGCGGAAAAGCGCGGGGTCGTCAAATCCGTCACCGCGCGGCCCGGAGCAAGTCTCGGCGTTGGCGAGACCATTCTTGAATTCGAATAGTGCTTGGAGCGTAAACGCCGTGGAACAGGCACGCGAAAGATAAGGGGATCGTCATGACGGCATTTTCGCCTGCGCTTCTTGCGGGCTATCGCAGCTTTATGGGTGGACGTTACAGTGAAGAGCGCGAACGATATCGGAGTTTAGCCGAGGTCGGCCAAAAGCCCCATACGCTTGTAATTGCCTGTTGCGATTCCCGCGTGGCGCCCGAGACAATCTTCGATTGCGGGCCGGGAGAGCTTTTCGTGGTTCGAAACATAGCGAATATGGTGCCGCCCTGCGAGCCGGACACGCACTTGCACGGAACCTCGGCTGCGTTGGAATATGCAGTTCAGGTCCTGAATATCCGCAACATCATCGTTATGGGGCACGGCAATTGCGGCGGAGTTAAAGCGGCCCTCGACCCTCTTCTCCAGCCCTTGTCGGCCGGCGACTTCATCGGGCGGTGGATATCACTCGTTCGACCGGCTGCGGAGCAGATCCGGGGCAGCGACTTTATGACGGCGGTGGAACGCCAGACAGCTCTTGAGCGCGTGTCGATCCGGAATTCGCTGGCGAACCTCAAGACCTTTCTTTTCGTCAAAGAGGCCCTCGACCGGGGCGATCTCGTCTTGGGTGGCGCATGGTTCGATGTCGCGAGCGGTGAGTTATGGATCATGAACGATGATGGGGGTTTCATTCGCCCCAGTATTGAGGAGGCTGTCCCGATCGATTAGCGATCGGCCTTATCGGAGTCGGACTCTTGGCGCCACCTTCTTTGCAGTATTGGATGGTTGCTTTCCGAGGTGGTTACTGCGAACTGTTCCGCTGAACGGCGCTGAACATGCATCAAAATCTAGGATTTGAAGTGTTGCGAACATCTTCGTGAAATGTGCGCTGCGGCAAGCGGGTAATTCTCCTTTCTCTCGAAAGAGATTTATCGCCGCTTCTACACTGTAGTACACAATAGGCCGTTTCGGTTGCCGGTATGAAGAGATTTTAGAAAAGCAAGGAGCGGTTGCTATGACCGCAAGTAATGATTAAATCCTGCCCCCCAAACCAACGAAACAAAACTCCCGCCCAAAATTCCGCAGGCCTTTTTTGCGCTTCCGAGTTCGGGAAATCACTCCACGAGGCAAAACCCGAATACCCCAAATCGACTCCCTGTAATCGCGGAAAAGCCGGATAGGACGTTTGCGATGGATCGCTCAAGGCGAAAGATTTGGGAGAACAGCGCGGATGTATTCCCCAAGCGTTCTGGCTGCCGACGTCGCCTGTGAGTCGGCAAACTCGATGGCAATACCGATCGTCGGCAGGGGTGGTAGTCCGCTTTTGACGATATGAAGGTCGGGTGGAACGGCGGTCCTTGTCAGAACGCTGATGGCGTGGCCGGAGCGCGCGATTGCGATGAGGCCGGCAAGGCTGTTGCTGGCGAAGGCGACACGGTAGCGGCGATTGGCGGTTTCCATGGCGTCGCACGCCGCGCGGTGATCCAGCGTCACGGGTGCGGAGAGCGCAAGCGGCAGCACGTCCTTGGTGATGAGACCCGGCTCCGGTCTGTCCGCCACCCAGACGAAGCTTTCCCTGCGGAGCACGTCGCGGTGATCCGGATCGGATTGCGAAACCAGCGCCATGTCGATCTGGCGGCGCTGCAGGAGGGGCCGCAATTCCGTCGTCGGCGCACAGACCATGCGCAGATCGACTTTCGGGTAAGTGCCGAAGAAGCCTCTCAACAGTTCCGGCAGGAAGGCGATGGAGTAATCTTCAGGGCAGCCAAGGCTCACGGTTCCCTGCAGCGTCGCCTCGCCCATATCGGCAAGGATTTCATCATGCCGGGCAAGCAGGGCGCTGGCATGGGCAAGCAGTTTTTCGCCCGCCGCGGTTACGCGCACTCCAGAACCCGTTCGCTGCAGCAGGGTGTGGCCGACCAAATCTTCCAGCCGCTGCATCTGTGTGCTGAGAGCGGATTGGGTGCGCCCGATCTGCGTGGCGGCGACGCTGATGGAGCCCGCACGAGCGACAATGATAAAGTTCTTCAGCAGCGTAAGGTCGAGCATGGCGATATCAAAATTATCGATATCGGAGTAAAATACTATCAATTGGACTGGGGTGGCAATGGGTTGTTATGGTTCGGCAAGATAAACTTTTGGGGAATGTGCCATGGACAATCTTGCGAAGAACTTCGCCTCGCTCAATGACGAACCGGCCTTCTGGGAGGCTGCCAACAAACACCTGACCCGCTACGGACCGGCCTTTGAGGAGATCATCGTCGAACGGGCCGAGGGAAGTTTCGTTTACGATGCGGATGGGCGCGCCATTCTCGATTTCACCTCCGGCCAGATGAGCGCTTTGCTCGGGCATACCCATCCGGATATCGTCGCCACCGTCAACCGGCAGATGGCATCGGTTGCGCATCTCTTCTCCGGCATGTTGTCCCGTCCGGTCGTTGAGCTCGCGGCGCGGCTGGCGGCGCTCGCGCCGGGTCTCGATCGCGTGCAATTGCTGACAACAGGGGCTGAATCCAACGAAGCGGCGATCCGCATGGCGAAGCTCGTCACCGGCGGGCATGAGATCGTCGCTTTCGCGCAGAGCTGGCACGGCATGACCGGGGCTGCGGCATCCGCGACCTATAGCGCCGGTCGCAGGGGTTATGGCCCGGCCACGGCCGGCTCACTCGTTATTCCCGCGCCGAATGCCTATCGCCCTCGCTTCAGGAATCCCGATGGATCGAATGACTGGCAGGCCGAGCTCGACGATGCCTTCGAACTGATCGACCGCCAGTCGACCGGCAATCTCGCTGCCTTCATTGCCGAACCGATCCTGTCGAGCGGCGGTATCCTCGAATTGCCCGTCGGTTATCTCGCTGCGTTAAAGAAAAAGTGCGAGGAGCGGGGCATGCTGCTCATCCTCGATGAAGCGCAGACTGGTGTCGGCCGGACCGGACACATGTTCGCCTTCCAGCGCGATGGCGTAACGCCCGATATCATGACGCTGTCGAAGACGCTCGGCGCCGGCCTGCCGCTTGCGGCGGTGATGACGAGCGCGGAGGTCGAACAGAAGGCCTTCGAGAGGGGTTTTCTATTCTACACGACCCATGTTTCCGATCCCCTGCCGGCGGCAGTCGGCGTGACGGTTCTCGATGTGGTGGCGCGCGATGGCCTGGTGGAACAGGCGATTGCCCGTGGAAATCGTTTGAAAGAAGGATTGCTCTCGTTGCAGCAGCGGTTCGAATGCGTTGGAGATGTGCGCGGGCGCGGGCTTTTGCTCGGACTTGAAGTCGTCGCCGACCGGCATACGAAAGCCCCGGGTTTCGAACTTGGCGCGCGTATCATGCAGGAAGCGATGCTGCGCGGCCTCAGCATGAATATCGTCAAGCTGCCCGGCATGGGCGGCGTTTTCCGCATTGCGCCAGCACTGACGGTATCGGATTCGGAAATCGACCGCGGGCTGGAGATACTGGCGGATTCGATCGAATCCGCCCAGCTTGCCCGCTAGGTGTGGCCGGCATTTGCCGGGAAGGTCAGTTCCACCCTGGCTCCTTCGCCGGGCCTGGAGCTGATATGCGCTTCGCCGCCGCTCTGGCGAACAAAACCATAGACCATGGCGAGGCCGAGGCCCGCACCGCCATGGTCGCCCCGGGTGGTGAAATATGGCTCGAATGCCTTGTCCACGGCCTCCGGCGTCATGCCGATGCCCTCGTCGGTGACGGCGATCACAAGCATCTCTTTTCTGAAGGCGGCTTCGATGGAAATCAGGCCGCCATCGGGCATGGCGGCTGCGGCATTGAGGCAGAGATTGAGGATGGACTGCTCGAAAAGGGCCGGGTCGAGCGGTATCGAGGGAAGGTCGTCATCGATATCGAGCGCGATCCGGCATTTGGGACCAACGGCGATTTCGAGAATATCGGCCATGCCGCGCAGCAGGCTTGCGACATTGATGACGCTTGGATGAATCGGCTGCTGGCTGCCGATGGTCAGCATGCTGCTGGCCAGAGACCGGCCGCGATCCGCCGCCTTGCGGATACGGGCGATGTGCCGGTTCTGGCGATCGTTGAAACCGGCTTCCCGTTCCAGAAGTCCAAGACTGCCGGTGATGATGCCGATCATGTTGCCCACCTCATGGCTGACCTGGTGAGTCATGCGCATGATGCCATCAAGCCTCTGGGCTTTGACGGCCTCCGCTTCCTGGCGATCGAGAGCGGTCACATCGCGGGCGAGCAGCACGATGCCGCCGTCCGGCTGGCGTGAGATCGATACTTCGATTACCCGCTGATCGTCAGTGCGATGGCGCAAGACTGCGCGGTCAAGCAATTCCCCCGGCTCCGTATCGAAGGGCAGCAGAGCCGGATCGATTTCCGGGATCGGTTCGACGAACCGGCGAAGCGGCAGTTTTCGCGACGAGCCGGAACGTCCGACGAGTTCGATGATGCGGCGGTTCATGGTGATGGGCCGGCCGGCCGGATCGAACAGCGCTATTCCCTCATTCATGGTGCGAAAGGTCGAGCGGATGGTGCGGGCTGCCGCTTCCGCCGTGCGTCTGAGGCGTGACACGCGGTCGACGCTGTCATGGAAGGCGCGGAATGCATCGAGCAGACGGATCAATTCCGTTTCCGGCCCCGAATAGGAGGGCGGGCCGACATCCGTCTCGCCCTTGGCAAGGGCATTCATGCCGTTGGAGAGCGTCACGATTCCGCGCGAGACACGCATCACCGAGCGGATCGAGAAGATCGCGACGACGAGAACCAGAAGCGAGGCGACGGCGACAATGATCAGCAGCCGGTTGAGAGCATCGGAGGTCGAAATCAGGTCTTCGTTCAGGCTGCGCGCAACCGCATCGCCCTGGGTCTCGGTCACATGGGAAAGATCACGCGACACGGTGTGAAGCTGGGAGACCGAGGCGCGGATGGCGAACATTTCCAGAAGGTAGCGGCTCTGGGCTTCGAAGACCCGCTCATAGGGCTGAAGCTCCGCCACGGGCAGGCGCTCACCGGGGTAACCCTGCTGGCGCGCGGTGGTTTCCGCCACGTAGCGGCGGCGCAGTTCGCCAAGCTGGAAAAGGCTGTCGGATGCGGATGCGGCCTGCACGATGCCGTTCATTCGCCTGCGCAGTTCGGGATCGAGGATGCCCTGACCGGTGGCGATTTCTCCGAGCGCCGCTGCCGCTTCCGCCTTATGGCCCTGTGCCGCATCGGCGTCCTTTGCCAGATCGAGTGTTTGGGCCCGGATAAGCTGGAGCAGTTCAACGATGCGCTCGCTCGCAAAGCCGCGTGCTGCCCGCTCGCCGCTGCCCGGCTCCGTCATCTCAAGCAGCAGGTCGACCTGCTGGACCACGGAGCGACTTTCGCTGGAAACGCGATAGGGCGAGGCGGCATTCATCAGGAAAGGCGCGCTGGAAACGAGATCGGAGACCTGCCGCGAGACCAGCGATGCCTTGGCGAGACTGGAAAAGGCCTGCAAGCCATAGGCCGCCATCTCATCGCGGGCGCGCTGCAGGCCATAAATGGCGATGGCGGACAGGCTGAAGACGAGGAGGCAGGTAAAGACGATCGCAAAGGGCAGGCGAAAGGCGATGGAGGACAGGAAGGAGCGGCTGATCACGGGGAAAGCTCGCCCTCATCGGTGTGGAGCACATATCCCTTGCCGCGCCGTGTCTTGATATGGCGCGGCAGATCGGGGTTGATCTCGATCTTGCGCCTGAGCCGCAGCACCAGCACATCGACATTGCGATCGATATAGCGGTCGCTTTCCGAACCCAGCCGGTCAAGGATCTGCGAACGGCTGACGGGCTGGTTGGGTGTTTCGGCAAGAATTTCCAGAAGCGCGAATTCGGCGCTCGTCAGCGTGCGGCTTGGATCCGCAAGGCAGACGGCGCGGCGGGCATCGAGATCGACCGCCCAATCGCCGAGGCGCAGCGCCCCGCGTCCGTGATCGCGCTCGCTGTCCTTCTCCTGTTTCAGCGAAGGGATCGTCCGGCGCAAAACGGCCTTGATTCGCGCCGTGAGTTCGATGGGTTCGAAGGGTTTGACCACATAATCGTCGGCGGCCGTTTCCAGGCCGAGAACCCGGTCGGCGGCGCTGCCGGCGGCCGTGACCATGACGATGCCGATATCACTATCGACCTTGCTGCGCAGCCGCTGGGCGAAGGTTCGGCCGGATGTGCCGGGCAGATTGTGATCGACAAGCACAAGCTGCATCCTGTCGCGCGCCAATATCTCGTCCGCCTCCTCGGCGGAGCGGGCGCAGGTGGGCAGCCAGCCCTCGGCCTCGACGAGGTCCGAGATGAGCTCAGCCATATCCGGATCGTCCTCGACGATCAGAATGCGAACCTTCTGATTAAGCACTGCGTATTCCTCCCGCTGTCATCATAGGCGCGGCTGCGACGATCTTCAAAGGCTCGCTGGTTATCTTCCCTGTCATAATTGTAATATCTGTCATCTTGTTCGGCGGTGCAGTGAAAGATTGGTAACCATTCTTCGATTGCGGTGCGGACAGGATGTGACATGCTGTTGGTGGAGACTGGAACGGGGAGGTTCCAGGCAGGGAGGCTTTAAGTGAAACGATTGACCGCACTTGCGGCGAGCATGGCTTTATGGCTGTGCGGCGCAGGGCATGGCATGGCCGAGCCGAAGTTGAACGTCCTGTGCGGCGTCGACGAGGCCTGGTGCGTGGCCATGCAGCGGGCTTTCGAAGTAAAAAGCGGCCTTGAGATTTCGATGGTGCGCCGAAGCACCGGCGAAATCCTCGACCAGATCCGCGCGGAACGATCTCATCCGACTGTCGACGTCTGGTGGGGTGGCACCGGCGATACGCATCTGCAGGCCGGCTCGGAAGGGTTGCTGGATGAATACCAGCCCGTCCATCAGCAGGATTTGCTGCCCTGGGCGCAGAACTTCTCCGTGATGTCGGGATCGCGATCTGCGGGAATCTATGCCGGCGCGTTGGGTTTTGCCTATAATTCGGAACTGCTTGCGAAGAACAATCTGCCGGCGCCGACCTGCTGGAAGGATCTGGCGAAGGATGTCTATCGCGGCCACATCCTGACCGGCAATCCGAACTATTCCGGCACGGCCTTCACCATGCTCGCCACCCTGGTGCAGCTGTTTGGCGAGGAAGAGGCTTTCGGTTTCATGGCGAAGCTCAACCAGAATGTGGTGAGTTATACCAAGGTTGGTGCAGCACCGGTCAAGGCGGCGGCGCGGGGCGAGATCATGATCGGGATTTCCTTCATGCATGACGCCGTGACGCAGAAGATCGAAGGTTTTCCGCTGGTGATCGTCGCGCCGTGTGAGGGCACGGGCTATGAAATCGGGGCTGTCAGCATCGTCAAGGGCAACAGCAATACGGCCCTTGCGCAGGACTTCGTGGAATTTGCGCTGAGCCCGGAAGGGCAGGCGACCGGGGCTGCGGCGGGCCAGAACCAGGTGCCTTCCAATGCCCGGGCGATATTGCCGCTGACGGCACCCGATATATCGATGATCAAGATGGTGGATTACGACTTCGCCACCTTCGGACAGCCGGAAGAGCGAAGTCGGTTATTGAGCCGCTTCGACAGCGAAATTCACCCGAGCCAGACCCAGTAAGGGCCAGAAAACCGACATCCCAAAAAGACAGCGTGCGCGCCGCAGGGCGCCGCGACCGGCGGCGCCATGTCCGCGCGTTGCCCAAGAATTCAGACGCAAGCTACAGGAGGATAACCATGCGACTGACGATACTTTCCACCCTGCTTTTTGCCGGTACGGCACTCAGCGCCGTTTCCGCGCAGGCGGCGGGCGAACTCAACCTGATCTGCTCGGCCGACGTCGTCATCTGCGAACAGATGAAGGGCGATTTTGAAAAGTCGCACGACATCAAGGTCAATATGGTGCGCCTGTCTTCGGGCGAGACCTATGCCAAGGTGCGCGCGGAAGCCCGCAACCCGAAGACCGATATCTGGTGGGCTGGCACCGGCGATCCGCATATGCAGGCGGCCTCGGAAAACCTGACGCTGGAATACAAGTCGCCGATGCTCGACCAGTTGCAGGACTGGGCCGTGAAGCAGGCCGAAAGTACCGGTTACAGGACGGTCGGCGTTTATGCAGGCGCGCTGGGCTGGGGCTACAACACCGAAATCTTCAAGTCCAAGGGTTACAAGGAGCCGAAGTGCTGGGCCGACCTGCTGGCGCCGGAACTGAAGGGCGAAATCCAGATCGCCAATCCGAATTCCTCCGGCACCGCCTATACGGCGCTGGCGTCGCTCGTGCAGATCATGGGCGAGGATCAGGCGATCGACTATCTGAAGAAGCTCAACGCCAATATCTCGCAATATACCAAGTCCGGTTCGGCACCGGTCAAGGCGGCGGCGCGTGGCGAAACGGCGCTCGGCATCGTCTTCATGCATGATGCGGTGGCGCAGACGGCGGAAGGTTTCCCGGTCAAATCAATCGCGCCATGCGAAGGCACGGGTTACGAGATTGGCTCCATGTCGATCATCAAGGGTGCCCGCAACCTCGACAATGCCAAGACCTGGTACGACTGGGCGCTGAAGCCGGAAGTGCAGTCGCGCATGAAGGATGCCAAGTCCTTCCAGCTTCCCTCCAACAAAACGGCGGAAGTGCCGAAGGAAGCGCCGAAGTTCGAGGACATCAAGCTCATCGACTACGACTTCAAGACCTATGGCGACCCGGCCAAGCGCAAGGCGCTGCTGGAGCGCTGGGACCGCGAGGTCGGTGCGGTCGCCAACTGATCTGAACGACTGATCTTCACTCCGGCGACAGGCATCCCGGCTTTTTAAGCCGGGGTGTCCGCCACTCTTTCATCGGCATGAAACAAGCGAGGTCGGCCATGACACGTGGCAATCGCAGGCTGGACATCGTCCTGGCGCTCGGGGCTTTTGCCCTCATTCTTCTCCCCTGGTATCGCATCGAAGGCGGCTTTTTCAGCTTCCGCTGGCTGTCCGGATTTTTCTCTTCCGCCAGCAATGCGCCCGGTGTGCTGCAAATATTGTCCTATGGAAAACCATGGCTCGTCGGTGTTGTCGTCTTTTTCCTTGCCGCATGCCTTGTCCGGCCGATGCGTGATCCGATGCGGCGCGGCGGGCTGCTTGCCGTCATCGGCGCTGCCGGTCTCGTTTTCCTCGCCTTGCAGGGACTGGCCATCGGTTTTACCGGCTGGAGCTGGACGGTGAGCGAGAACCTCTTCGGCCTGCTTGCCGATGGCCAGCCCTCCATGGGTGCCGGCGCCGTCGTCCTGTCGTTCGTCTTCGTGCTGCTTTTCGCTTTCGGGCTTGCCGAACGCGGCGTCATGAAAGGCGACGCCTTCGTCGTCGGCGCCATTTCCGTTCTGGTTTTCCTCGTTACGGTTTTTGTCTTCTACCCGATCGGCAGCATGCTGGTCGCCTCCGTTCAGGATTTCGATGGCTCCTTCAATGCCGATGGCTTCATCCGCAATATCAAGGATCCCGGCATCTGGAGCCTTGGCTGCGTGGTGGGCGAAGAGCGTTGCGGCGTCGCTTGGCGCACATTGTTTCTGGCCCTGATGACCGCCTTCGGTTCGACCGTGCTCGGCCTCGGCTTTGCGCTGATCGCCACCCGCACGCGCTTTCCTTTCAAGAAGGGGTTGCGGCTTCTGACGGTTCTGCCGATCATCACGCCGCCTTTCGTCATCGGTCTTGCCCTGACACTGCTTTTCGGCCGTGCCGGTGTCGTCACCGAATGGCTTTCCTATCTCTTCGGCATTGAACCGGGTCGCTGGCTTTACGGTATGACCGGCATCTGGATCGCGCAGGTGCTTTCCTTCACTCCCATCTCGTTTCTGGTGCTGATCGGCGTGGTTGAAGGCGTTAGCCCGTCGATGGAAGAAGCCTCGCAGACGTTGCGTGCCGACCGCTGGCGCACCTTTTGGCGAGTGTCGCTGCCGCTGATGAAGCCCGGTCTCGCCAATGCCTTCCTGATCGGCTTCATCGAGAGCATGGCGGATTTCGGCAACCCTCTCGTCCTTGGCGGCACCCACGGCGTCTTGTCGACGGAAATCTTCTTTGCCGTCGTCGGCTCGCAGAATGATCCCTCCCGCGCCGCGGTTCTGGCGATCATCCTTCTGTGCTTCACGCTTTCGGCTTTCCTTGCCCAGCGTTTCTGGCTGGCCGGCAAGAATTTCGCCACGGTGACCGGCAAGGGCGACAGCGGCGCGCATATTGCCCTGCCGCGCGGCCTGTCCATTGGTGTTCACGCCATCGTCGTGCCGTGGATGGTCTTCACCATCGTCGTTTATGGCATGATCCTTGTGGGCGGTTTCGTGAAGACTTGGGGCCTCGACAATTCCCTGACCCTCGACCACTACATCCGCGCCTTTTCCGTCAGCTTTTCGAATGGGTCGATTGCCTGGACCGGCGTTGCCTGGAACTCGTTCTGGACGACGATGAAGATCGCGCTGGTTTCCGCGCCATTGACCGCTGCCGTCGGCCTTTTGACCGCCTATATCATCGTGCGGCAGAAATTCGCCGGGCGGAACCTCTTCGAATTCGCGCTGATGATGAGCTTTGCCATTCCCGGCACGGTTATCGGCGTGAGCTATATCATGGCCTTCAACCTGCCGCCGGTTGAAATGACCGGCTCGGCGCTGATCCTGATCGCCTGCTTCGTCTTCCGTAACATGCCGGTCGGCGTGCGCGGCGGCATCGCGGCGATGAGCCAGCTCGACAAGAGCCTCGACGAGGCCTCGCTGACGCTGCGGGCCAATAGTTTCCGCACCATTCGCAAGGTCATCCTGCCGCTCTTGAGGCCCGCGATCACGGCCGCACTGGTCTATTCCTTCGTGCGCGCCATCACCTCCATCAGCGCAGTCATCTTCCTCGTCAGCGCCGAATACAACATGGCGACCTCCTATATCGTCGGCCTCGTCGAGAACGGCGAATATGGGGTCGCGATCGCTTACTCCTCCATGCTGATCGTGGTGATGATCACCGTCATTACCGGCTTCCAGCTCATTGTCGGCGAGCGTCGCCTGCGGCGCGAAAACCGCGTCGCCGGCCTGCCATCCGCTTCCTCCGTTCCTCTTGCCCAGGAGAAAACCGCATGATTTCCGTAAAGCCCGGCTCCGTCACCTTTCAGAATGTCCGCAAGACCTTCGGTGCTTTCACCGCCATTCCCGACCTGTCGCTCACCATCGAACCCGGAACGCTGGTCACCCTGCTCGGCCCCTCCGGCTGCGGCAAGACGACGACGCTGCGCATGCTGGCGGGTCTCGAACACCCGACCTCCGGCCGCATCCTCATCGGCGATCAGGATGTGACGATGCTGCCGGCCAATGAGCGCGATGTCTCGATGGTCTTCCAGTCCTATGCGCTTTTCCCGCATATGACGGCGCTCGACAATGTCGCCTATGGCCTGCAGTCCTCCGGGTTGCGCAAGGCGGAAGCACGGGAAAAGGCGGAAGAGGGGTTGAAGCTCGTCGGTCTCGCCGGCATGGGTCACCGCCTGCCTGCCGAGCTCTCCGGCGGCCAGCAGCAGCGCGTGGCTGTCGCCCGTGCGCTGGTGCTGGAGCCGCAGGTGCTCTTGCTCGATGAGCCGCTTTCCAATCTCGATGCCCGCCTTCGCCGCCGGGTTCGCACGGAAATCCGCGAATTGCAGCAGCGGCTCGGTTTTACCGCCGTTTATGTGACGCATGATCAGGATGAGGCGCTGGCGGTTTCCGACCGGATCATCGTGATGAAGGATGGCGAGATCGCCCAGTCGGGTGCGCCGCGCGATCTCTACGAAGCACCGGCCTCCGCCTTCATCGCCGATTTCATGGGCGAGGCGAATGTCGTCGGTTGCGAGGTCATCGGCGTTGAGGGTGCCGATGCGCTTATCCGTGTCGGGGGGATCGATCATCGGGTTTCAGCCCGCAATGCCCGGCCGGGCCCGGCCAAACTCGCGGTGCGGCCGGGCTCGATTTCCATTGGACAGCCGGGCGGGCAGGGGCTTGCCGGACGGGTGCTGCACAGCGCCTATCTCGGCGGGCACGTCGAATATGAGGTGGAAACCGATATCGGTACGCTTTTCATTGTCGACCACGCCGTGGAAACCAGCCTGCCGGCGGCGAGCGATGTGACGCTGGGGTTCAAGAACCGGGGTATCGCCTTGATTCAGGCTTGAAGCCGCCGGTCCTGCATTCCTGCTGCTGCGACAGAGGCAGCTTGGTCTGCCTCTGTCTGTCAGGAGCGTCAGGGTCAGATGTCCTTTGCCAGACGCAGCGCGTCGTAGATCGCCGCATGGGTATTGCGCGCGGCGACCGCGTCGCCGATCCGGAAGAGCCGGTAGGCGCCTTCCGGATTGCGCTCGACCGTTTGGGATGCTCCCGCAAGCAGGGCGTCGTAGGAGATTTCCCCGAGGTTCTTCGAACCGGGCTTGAGGTCGAAATAAAGGTCATCGAGCGGGATTGTGCCGTGGTTGACGACGATCTGGTCGACGGTTCTCGATTTCGTCACGCCGCCATAATCGCTGCCGACATGGGCCACAAGCTGGTTGCCGTTTCTTTCCGCCGCTTCCAGCCGGTAGGTAACGGTGAAAGTCACATCGCGCTTTTGCAGCGAGCGCATATAGGGAACGAGGTTCATTGCCATGACTTCCGGGGCGAAGGCGCGGTCAGGTGTCATGATCTCCACTTTCGCCCCGGCCTTTGCGAGGAATTCGGCCGCCTGCAGGCCCGCGTGATCGCCGGCATCGTCAAAAACCAGCACATTCGTTCCCGGCTTGACGTCTCCTGAAATGATATCCCATGCCGAGACCACGAGATCGTTGCCTCTGGAAAGCACGTCGGTATGCGGCAGCCCACCGGTGGCGATGATGACCACGTCCGGGTTTTCCGAAAGAACCGTGTCCGCCTCCGCCCAGGTGTTGAAATGAAAGGTGACGCCCAGCCTCTCGCACTGGCTCATGCGCCAGTCGATGATGCTGATCATCTCACGGCGGCGTTCGCTCTGCGCTGTCAGCCGGATCTGGCCGCCGGGATTGTTGGCGGCCTCGAACACGACGACCTCATGGCCGCGTTCGGCACAGACACGCGCGGCCTCGAGCCCGGCCGGTCCGGCACCGACGATCACCACCCTCCGGCGTTCCGCCGCTTTGGGTATCTCGTGCGGCATGGTTTCTTCACGGCCCGTTGCCGCATTGTGGATGCAGAAAGCGAGACCGCCCTGATAGATCCGGTCGAGACAATAGTTGGCGCCCACGCAGGGGCGAATGTCGTCCTCGCGTTTTTCCATGATCTTGCGCACGATATGCGGATCGGTCATGTGGGCGCGGGTCATGCCCACCATGTCCACCTTGCCGGCAGCGATGGCGTGGCGGGCGGTGGCGACATCGGGAATCTTGGCGGCGTGGAATGTCGGGAAGCTGGTCGCGGCGCGGATGTCACCGGCGAAATCGAGATGCGGCGCATTGGCCATGCCCTGAATGGGGATGACGTCGGTCAGGCCCGGGTCGGTATCGATATGGCCCCTGATGACATTGAGATAATCGATCAGGCCGCTGTCCTTCAGACGTCTGGCGATTTCGATGCCCTCTGCCTTTCCGGTGCCGCCCTCAAGACATTCGTCGGCGGTGTAGCGGACACCGAGAATGAAATCGTCGCCCACGCGTTCGCGCATCGCCCTGAAGACGTCAAGACAGAAGCGCATGCGGTTTTCAAGCGGGCCGCCATAGGGGTCATCCAGCTCGTTTGTCAGCGGCGAGACGAACTGGTCGATGAGATGGCCATAGGCTTCCAGTTCCACCCCGTCCATTCCGCCCGCCTTCATGCGTTCGGCGGCGTCGGCGAAGTCCTTGATGATACGCTCGATATCCCAGTCCTCGATCTTCTTCGGAAAAGCCCGATGCGCCGCTTCCCGATGATGGGATGGGGCAAGGATCGGCAGCCAGTCGCCCTTGTCCCAGCGGGTGCGGCGGCCGAGATGCGTGAGCTGGATCATGATCGCCGCACCCTGTTCATGCACGGCGTCGGTCATTTCCCGGATCCACGGGACGATCTCATCCTTGTAGGCGAGCAGATTGTTGAAGACGGGCGGGCTGTCCCTGGAGACGGCGGCGGAACCGGCCGTCATCGTGAGCGCAACGCCACCCTTCGCGCGTTCCACGGTGTAGGCGCGGTAACGTCCCTTCGGCATGCCATCCTCGGGATAGGCGGGTTCGTGCGAGGTGACGATGATGCGGTTGCGCAGCGTGAGGTGTTTTAGCTGGTAAGGCTGAAGAAGGGGATCACTCGACATGGCCTGCTCCAAAAGGGTTTCTGTCCCAAGGCTAAGCGCGAATGTACACTTGTGTCAATTTACAAAACACAATTGTCTTTCCTTTTGACATGAGTGTACATCCGGCTTGTCGCGCAGAGACCAATTTGCTACGAACTCGTCATGGAAGCGACATTGAACGAAACCGGCTGGCGTGGATCGCAGGAGGGGTGGCTTGAGGCCGCCTATCAGGCTTTGCTGGAATCGGGCGTGGATTCCGTCAAAATCCTGCCTTTGGCGAAAAAGCTCAACCTGTCTCGCACGAGCTTCTACTGGTTCTTCAAGGACCGGGAGGAATTGCTGGCCGCGCTGGTTGCCCGCTGGCGGGAGAAAAATACCGGAAGCATCGTCCGGCAGTCGGAAGCCTATGCGGAGACGCTGGCCGAGGCCATGCTGAATGTTTTCGATTGCTGGCTGGATTCCTCGCTGTTCGACAGCCGATTTGAATTCGCCGTGCGAAGCTGGGCCCTTCAGTCCGACGAGATTCTTGCGGAGGTTCGCAAGGCCGACGAGATGAGAATGGCGGCGCTTTCCCGCATGTTCGTGCGGTTCGGCCTCAATGAAAACACGGCGGATGTGCGTGCCCGGACAACCTATCTCGTGCAGATCGGTTACATTTCCATGCAGTCCGAGGAAGACGTGGCGGTGCGGATGCAGCGGATTGCGGACTATATCGTCATCTATACCGGTGAGATGCCGCAGCAGCGCGAGCTTGACCGGTTTTATGCGAGACACGGGTACAGGCCGGGTTCATCGACCTGATGGGCCGCCGTCGCGACAGGCGCAGAGAAGATTTCCGCGTCGCTAAAATGCACGCCACGCCTTCGGATTATGATCGGCAAGGGGTACAAGACAAATTGTCTGCCCGTCCTCCTGCAATGTAGCTGCAACATTCGCCGACCAGTGGTGGGGATGGCAAGAATCCATCTTTGGGGAAAGTCATTGCGAATCTTGCTTCTTGAGGATGAACCCGAAATGGCGCGCGCGCTTCTCGAAGCCCTGCGCCGGCGCGATGTGCTTGCCGATCACGTCAGCACCATCAGCGACGCCGATGCTCTGGCCCGGGATGGGTCTTACGATGTGCTGGTCCTCGATCGCCGCCTTCCCGATGGCGAGGGGCTGAACCTGGTGGCCTCGCTTCGCCGGAGCAGACATTCCGTGCCGATCCTCGTTCTGACGGCGCTCGGAAGTGTCGATCACCGTGTCGATGGGCTTGATGCCGGCGCGGATGATTATCTTGCCAAGCCCTTTGCGATAGAGGAACTGCTCGCCCGTCTCAGGGCACTGCACAGGCGCGGCCCTTCTCTTTCCGACAAATATGCACATTTCGGAAATCTGAGCATCGATGCCCGAAGCAATGAAGTCAGCATTGCAGGCTGCATCATCGAGTTACGGCGCCGGGAATATCTGGTGCTCGAAGCGCTGATGCGGCGGCCTAACCGCATTGTCACGCGGTCGAACCTGATCGAGGCTGTCTATACGCTCGACGACGAGATCGAATCCAACGCTCTCGATGCCCACATTTCCCGTATCAGGAAGAAGCTGGCGCAGGCCGAGGCCACGGTGGAGATAAGAGCCGTGCGGAACATCGGTTATCTCATCCGGTTGAAAACATGAAGAGAGCGCGCAATCGATCCCTGCGATGGGGGCTGATGAAGCGCCTTTTCGCATTGCAGGCGTTCCTGCTCGTCCTTTTCGTTATCCTTCTCATCGGCTGGATATGGATCATCGATCCGCGGCTCGAAGGTGCGAATGAAGAGGCTGCGCGCATCGTCGCGGAGAGCGTGACGAAGGACGGACAGGGCAGGCCGCAACTTTCGGCGACGCCGGAGCTGTCGGAGCTGAAACGGCGTTATCCGAATCTCTGGTTTATCGTGCGCGACGCCAGTGATGTCGTCCTGCAATGCGGGGTTGTCCCGCCGCCCGTCCTGTCGGCGGTGTTTCCCTGGAGTTTTGACCGCGCGCGCCTGGAAGCAGCCGGAACACTCCGCGCCACCGTGGAAAACCGCGATACAGCCGCAGGTCGGCTTCAGTTCATCGCCGGGACGGAGGAAGGAATTCCCAATGACGGTCTGAGTATCTGGATCAACGTTCAGCTGGACCTGGAAAAGGATGCCGAGGGTGCCATCCGCTGGCTGACCGTGCTGCCGGCGCTGGGCTTCATCATCCTCATCGCCGTCGTGCCCATGCTGATCCTGACGGGCATCGCGACGCTGCTCGTGACCCCGCGGGCGGTTGGCCGCTCTTTGAGCGGGCTGATGGAAACCGTGAAGCAGGCGCAGTCCATCGATTTCGAGAACCGTTCCGAGCGTATCGACCGCTCTAAAGTTCCCCTTGAAATCATCCCGCTGGTGGATGCCTTCAACGTCGCGCTGTCGAAGCTTGATGACGGGTATAATCGCCGTAACCGCTTTCTTGCCGATGCGGCGCATGAGCTGAGGACGCCGATCGCCATCGTACGTACCAGAGCCGACCTCTTGCCCGATGATGCGCTGAGCCGTCAGATCAGGGCCGATATCGATCGTCTCACCCGCGTTGCGCATCAGCTGCTGGAGATGCAGGCCGTGGGTGCGGTGGCGTTGCCGGCGGAGCCGCGCGATCTCAACAAACTTGTTGAGCGCATCGCGACCGACCTTGCCCCGATTGCGATGGATGCCGGATATGAATTCGATTTCGAGCCAAGCGCCGGTGCGGCCGTCTTTACGGTGCAGGCCTCGATTATCGAGATGGCGGTCGTCAACCTCTTGCGCAATGCAATCGACCATGCCGGCGGCAAGGGTGCGATCACGATCCGGGTCGACGTGATGGGAGCCATCGAAGTCTGCGATGAAGGCCCGGGCATCCCGGTCTGCGAGCGGGAGCAGGTATTCGAGCCCTTCTACCGCATCAACGCGAATGCGCCCGGAGCGGGCCTTGGGTTAAATCTGGTCCAGAAGGCGGCGGAGCTTCATCGCGGCCGTGTTCTCTTCTTCGACCTCGATCCCGGCTTTTGTGTTCGGCTCGAAATGCAATCGATAGCTTTGAAAGACGCTCCGACTTAAGCGCTCTTTGAACGAGCAAAGGGCGTTCCGACACTGAAATTTCTTACGATCCGGTTAAGAAAATTCATCTAAGTCATTTAAATAAATAAATTATTTCTAATAAAATTCGCTCCGTGCAATGCAAGCGTAATTCTCGCGGAGAAAATCCCCTTATCTGCTGAACGCATCCGCACATCATGTTGGTTGGCGCAGCAGACAAACGGGAGCCGGTTTCCGGTTCTTCAACGCGAACTGAAACCTGCATGCGCCGGAAGATGGCGCATCGGTTTCGTCTGGAGTCATTCATGTCGATTATCAAGAAATCGCTTGTCGCCGCGACTATCGCCGTCACGGTTGCAGCCAATGCCTATTCCGCCGATCTTACGAACTACAATACGCAGCAGTCCTTCGATTATGGCAGTCAGCCAGCCTTCTCATGGGGTGGGGCCTATGTCGGTGTGCATGGTGGCGTCGCCTCCCCGAAATTCAACCCGCTGGCGAGCGGCCGGGGTCTGACGGGGGGCGTTCAGGCCGGTTATAACTTCCAGTTCGGTTCGGGCGTGGTTGGCGCGGAACTCGAAGGTTCCTACCTCGGGAACGAAGCGCGTGTGCCGAACGGCCGTTTGAGGGAGCGTTTCCGGGGCGCGGCCAAGATGAAGGCTGGCGTGGCGCTCGACCGGACGCTTGTTTACGGTACTGCCGGCCTGACCACGACGAAGTTCAAGGATGGCAATGGCGTAACCGGTCCCGATGGCTGGAAACAGGGCTATCTGGTCGGGGCGGGCGTCGAACAGAGTTTCGGCGGCGGCCTCTCGGCAAAGTTTGAATATAATTATGTGAGCACGGGAAATGTGGCGACGACGACGGCCAGCGGCAGGTCGAAAACCGATGTCAGCGATCATGTCATCAAGGCCGGCCTCAACTATCGTTTCTGATCGGCCCGTCCCATGACAGATTTCAGGGAGAATTTTCAAAAAAACGCCGCCGCTTTCAGCCTGGAAGCGGCGGTAAACAGATCGGGCGCAAAACATTCGGGACCGGGGCTGAAATTTGAAACCCTGGACGATCATTCGCATTCGAGCGAAGGTTGCCGGAAGCTCGTAACATACCATTTGGCCCCGGAGCTGCGGGTGTAGAAGGTGTAGAAGCAGTCGATGCGCTCGATGTAACCCGGCGTTTCGGACACTTCGTAACGTTCGCCACGCCGTGTTGTCCGCACCTCACCACTCGACGATCCGGCAACAGCCTGCGTTTTGTTCTTCCGCCATTGATAGGCCTGCTGGCCGGGACCCAGGCTGTAGACATTGTCCGGCGGGCCGTAGTCCAGCATCACGCTGGTGATGGGTGCGCCGATATAGCTTTTCATGACAGTCGAGGCGCAGGCCGTGAGCAGTATCGATGCGCCGGTGACAAGAAAGATTGCCGCCGGCACTGCAAGGGACGATCTGTTGGACATGGAAGTTCCTTTCTGCGGTGATGTCCGCAGGAATAGGAAGCGGTTATTGCAAGTACATTGCACGGGCAAGGCGGAGCGAGGCAGGGGCTTTCGCTGCAAGCGACGCTGTCCGGATTGCCGCTATCAGAGACCGGCAATATTGCGGCCGATATGGCGCAGGATGCTTTTGAAAAGTTTCACTTCCGCGGGATCGAGGCCTTCGATTGCGGTTTTTTCGAACATGGCGGCGATGGGCATGAGTTCATCGGCCAGTTCCTCACCCTTCGGGGTGAGCGTGATGCGCACGATGCGCGCATTGTCGGCCGGCCGTTCGCGGCTGACGAGGTTGCGCCGGACCATCAGCCCCACGAGCCGGGACAGCGTGGAAATCTCCACCGACACCATGTCCGAAAGCTCGGTCAGCGTCTTGCTCTCCTGCTGCCGCAACGTCGCAAGCACGCGATACATCGGCAGGGTGATGTCATAGGAGGCCAGCCTCAGAGAAAAGCGCTCGCCAAGCCGAACACCCACCCAGTTGAGCAGGTAGGGTACCGAATCGGTGAACTGATAAGACACGAGCAAATCCCTGTTTGAGAGCCATCTGCGCATATGCTGATGTGCGCCTATCGGCTGTACCGGCACAATCCATCCGTTTCAATAGCTTCGCCCCATAAGACGGGGAATGCGGGGTTCTTCCCTTCGCAAAAATGACGAAAAACATTTGCGTTGACAAATGTTGCAAATGCAAATAAATAAGATTGCAGGATTTGGGAGGATCTCATGACATCAGCATTGTTTGGCCTGAGCAGCCTTGCGCCTGAAGGCGTCGGTCAGAATTTCCGTTCAACGATGCGTCGTTTTCCGGCGACTGTGACGGTTATCACGGCCTGTGCTTCGGGTGATCAGCGCGATCACGGCATGACGGTCACGGCCGTCACTTCGGTCTCGATGGAGCCGCCGTCCCTGCTGGTTTGCCTGAACAATCGCACCCTGCTGCATGAACTGCTGCTGTGCCGGCCCGATTTCATCGTCAATGTGCTGACGCAGGATCAGATTGCCCTGTCGGATGCCTTTAGCGGCAAGGTGTTGCCGGAAGAGCGTTTCCGCGACGGTCAATGGCAGCGCCACGACAATGGCGTTCTCTATCTGCCCACGGCCCATGCGGCCATCGCCTGCCGCCGGGTTGCGGCCATGCCCTATGGAACCCATACCGTCTTCATCGGGCAGGTGGTTTCCGCCGATGTCAGCGAGACGACGCGGCCGCTGCTTTATGAAAACGCCCAATATTGTGCCGCAAGCCCCGCAAGCCTGCCCGCCTGATCATGGCCGCCCAGATAAACCCGGTGAGATAACGTCCGGCCAGTAAAGTCCGGCCAGTAAAGTCCGGAAGGAGACAATCATGAATGATATGAGCCATGCGCCGCTGCCGGCGCAAACGAACCCGCGTGTCCGCCTCGCCAGCCGTGTCGCCGGCATAGCCGATCTTTTCCGGGCGAGCGCCAGACAGACGGAGGAGGCCCGGCGCGTTCCGGCCAACCATATAGAGGCGCTACGCGGTATCGGTTATTTCGACATCGTCAAGCCTCGCGCCTTCGGCGGCAAGGGCGGAGACTTCGCCGAACTGGTCGAGGCCAATATCGAGCTTTCGGCCGCCTGTGCTTCGACGGGCTGGGTCGCCGGCCTGCTGTCCGCCCATCAATGGCTGCTGGCGATGTTTCCGGAAGAGGCGCAGGCCGATGTCTGGGGTGAAAACCCCGATGCGCTTCTGTGCGGTTCCTATGCGCCGGTAAAGATGGCGGAGCTTGCCGATGGCGGTTATCGCCTGAGCGGCAAATGGGCCTTCGCCTCCGGCTGCGAAAACGCGCAATGGTCTCTCTGCGCCGCCATCCTGCCGCCGCGGGGTGAAGGAAAGCCGGTTCCGGCCTTTCTGCTCGTTCCTGCCGGGCAATATGTGATTGAAGACACCTGGCATGTGGTGGGCCTGGCCGGCACGGGTTCCAAGACCCTCGTTCTCGATGATGTCTTCATTCCCGGACACCGGGTTCTGACCTTTCCGGATGCCACCAGCGGAAAGACGCCCGGCGGACATTATTATGCGGAAGAGGGCCTGTTCAACATGCCGCTTCTGACCGGCATTCCTTCCTGTCTCGCGGCGGCAGGCGTCGGTGCGGCCAAGGGCGCGCTTGCCGCCTATGTCGATCATGTCGGCGGCCGGGTGACACGCGGTGCGGTGGCGGGCGGCAATAATCGCATGGCCGAATTCCCGACCATCCAGCTGCGTGTCGCGGAAGCTGCCGCGAGCGTCGATGCGGCTTGCGAAATCCTGCTGCGCGATGTGGCAAAGGCACAGGCGCTGGCCCAGGCTCGTGTTGAAGGCCGGGCGGAATTCACGGTGGATGACCGTCTTTTGAGCCGTCGCGGCCAGTCCTTTGCGGTGTCTCTCGCCCTGCGCGCCGTGCAGGCGCTCAACGACTCCACCGGCGGCGTCGGGCTCGATCTTGCCAATCCCGTTCAGCGGGCCTGGCGGGATGCCAATGCGGTCGGCCGCCATATCAGCATGAACTGGGATGCCGTGGGCACCATGATCGGCCAGAGCATGCTCGGGCTGGAACCCAAGGGCCAATATTGATCGCCTCTCAGGCGGCAAATCATACATTGAATTCGGAGGAAACCACATGCAAGGCAAGGTCGCTCTCGAGGAGCATTTCGCAATCCCGGAAACACTTCAGGATTCGGCCGGGTTCGTGCCCGGCGACTACTGGAAGGAACTGCAGCACCGCCTGCTCGACATTCAGGATACGCGCCTGAAGCTGATGGATGCGCATGGCATCGAAACCATGATCCTGTCGCTGAATGCGCCCGCGGTGCAGGCCATTCCCGACAGGAAGAAGGCGATCGAGATCGCGCGACGGGCCAACGACGTGCTGGCCGAAGAATGCGCCAGACGGCCGGATCGTTTCCTCGCTTTCGCCGCCCTGCCGCTGCAGGACCCGGATGCGGCGACCGAGGAACTTCGGCGCTGCGTCAACGAGCTTGGCTTCGTCGGCGCGCTCGTCAACGGTTTCAGCCAGGAGGGCGATGGCCAGACGCCGCTTTATTACGACCTGCCGCAATATCGCCCGTTCTGGGGCGAGGTGGAAAAGCTCGACGTGCCCTTCTACCTGCATCCGCGCAACCCGCTGCCGCAGGATTCGCGCATCTATGACGGCCATCCCTGGCTGCTCGGCCCCACCTGGGCTTTCGCGCAGGAAACGGCGGTGCATGCGTTGCGTCTGATGGCATCGGGCCTGTTCGATGAACATCCGCGCCTCAACATCATTCTCGGCCATATGGGCGAGGGCCTGCCCTACATGATGTGGCGCATCGACCACCGCAATGCCTGGGTGAAGCTGCCGCCGCGTTATCCCGCCAAGCGCCGTTTCGTGGATTATTTCAACGAGAATTTCCACATCACCACCTCGGGCAATTTCCGCACCCAGACATTGATCGACGCCATTCTGGAAATCGGTGCGGATCGCATCCTGTTTTCCACCGACTGGCCCTTCGAGAATATCGACCATGCCTCCGACTGGTTCAACGCGACGACCATCGCCGAGGCCGACCGGGTGAAGATCGGCCGCACCAATGCGCGCCGCCTGTTCAAGCTCGACGGGCGCTGAACCATGCGGCCCTTCGTCTATGTGGCTGCTCCCGCCCGCATCGTCTTCGGCGCGGGCCGTTCCGCGGGTGTGGCGGAGGAAATCCGTCGCCTTGGCCTGTCGCGGGCGCTGGTGCTTTCCACGCAGCAGCAGAAGGGCGATGCGGAGGCTTTGGCCGCCCGGCTCGGCCGGCTTGCCGTCGGCATTTTCTCCGAAGCGGCCATGCATACGCCGGTCGAGGTGACGAAAAAAGCGGTCGAAGCCTATCGTGCCGCCGGTGGGGACTGCGTTGTGGCGCTCGGCGGCGGTTCCACCACCGGTCTCGGCAAGGCCATTGCGCTGCGTACCGATGCGGCGCAGATCGTGATCCCGACCACCTATGCCGGCTCAGAGGTGACGCCCATTCTCGGCCAGACGGAAAACGGGGTGAAGACCACCATACGCGGGCCGGAAATCCTGCCGGAAGTGGTGATCTACGATGCGGAACTGACGCTTGGATTGCCTGTTGGTATCAGCATGACGAGTGGGCTGAACGCCATGGCGCATGCGGCGGAGGCGCTCTACGCGCAGGACCGCAATCCCATCGCCGGCCTGATGGCGGTCGAGGGGCTGCGGGCGATGATCGAGGCGCTTCCCGGCGTGAAAACTGCGCCGCAGGATGTGAAGGCCCGCGAGGCAGCACTTTATGGCGCATGGCTGTGCGGCACGGTGCTTGGCGCCGTCGGCATGTCGCTGCATCACAAGCTTTGCCATACGCTTGGCGGCAGCCTCGATCTGCCGCATGCGGAAACCCATGCGGTGCTTCTGCCGCACACCATCGCCTATGTGGAGCAGGCGGTGCCGGATCTGCTCGCACCGCTTGCTTCTCTTGTCGGCGGCAGGGCCGGGGCGGGGCTCTACGATTTCGCCGGCCGGCTTGGCGCGCCGTCAAGCCTTGCTGCTCTTGGGGTCAAGCCGGACGATCTTGACCCCATGGCGGAGCTGGCGACCGCCAATCCTTACTGGTGCCCGCGGCCAATCGAAAAAACTGCGATCCGCGACCTTTTGCAACGCGCCTTCGAGGGCGCGCGGCCGGAGTGATGGGAGGAGACGATGGATATGAAGATGAGCAATGATGACGGCTACTTCGTCGAGGAACGTTCGGCTGAAACCGTGATCGCGCGGATGCGCGACTGTGACGATCCGCGTCTGAAGGAAATCATGGCGGTGGTGACGCGCAAGCTGCACGAGGCGGTGAAGGAAATCGAACCGACCGAGGAGGAATGGATGAAGGCCATTCATTTCCTCACCGAGGTCGGCCAGATCTGCAATGAGTGGCGGCAGGAATGGATACTCTTTTCCGATATTCTCGGCGTCTCCATGCTGGTCGACGCCATCAACCATCGCAAGCCGAGTGGTGCGTCTGAATCGACCGTTCTCGGCCCCTTCCATGTGGCGGATGCGCCGGAAATGCCGATGGGTGCGAATATCTGCCTCGATGGCAAGGGCGAGGATATGGTGGTCACCGGCCGCATCCTCGATACCGAGGGGGCGCCGGTCGCCGGCGCGCGCATCGATGTCTGGCAAGCCAATGACGAAGGCTTTTATGACGTGCAGCAGAAGGGCATTCAGCCCGATTTCAACCTGCGCGGCGTTTTCGTGACCGGGGAAGATGGGCGCTACTGGTTCCGGGCGGCGAAGCCGAAATATTATCCGATCCCGGATGACGGCCCGGTCGGCCAGCTGCTGCGGGCCATGGGGCGGCATCCCTACCGGCCGGCGCATCTGCACTATATCGTTTCGGCGGAAGGTTTTACCACGCTCGTCACCCATATTTTTGATCCCGATGACCCCTATATCCGTTCGGATGCGGTCTTCGGCGTGAAGGAAAGTCTGCTCGCCAATTTCCAGCGGGTGGACGATGCGCGGAAGGCGCGGGATCTGGGTTTCATCAGCGACTGGTTCTGGTCGGTGAACCACGATTTCGTGCTCGCCCGATGAGCGGCGCGAGCAACCGAGCCCGGCTTTACGTGCGTTTCGCCGAAAGCGATCCCGCTGCGGCCGTGCAGCGGGCGGCGCAGATTGAGGCTCACAAGGCCCATCTGCGCAATGGCAAGGCGATGGCCGAAGGGTTCAAGATTCTTGTCTCCGGCCCGATGAGCGCGGTTGCCGACGGCCCATCCGCCGCCCTCATTATTGCGCAGGCGCGCTCGATCGAAGACGTCATCGCCTTTAGCGATGCCGACCCATTTGTCATTCACGGTGTTTATAACCGCATTCATATTTTGAGCTGGACGCCGACGCTATCGACGATTTCCGGGCTGGAGCTCGGCTGAAATTTCGTCGGCGTCATGCGCTTGGCATTTATCAATATTGCATTTGCAATTTTTGCAAATGCAATATTTAATCGAAGACGAGTGATACTGGCGATATGTGGCTTGACAGGAGCGGGACACGTATCAGGGTGGAGAACGCCGGGCACTCACGGAGGATATCGCAGAACGGGAAGACGCTTATCCATTCCGGGTGGCGCGTTCATGCGTGAAAGGGAGGAACATGTCCACAAATTATCTGAGCGCCGCGTCAGCGCGGACGAAAAACCCGGCCGGCGTTATCGCGACATGCGGCCTGATGATCATGTTTGACGGTTACGATCTGGTCGTTTATGGCGCCGTCGCACCGGCACTGCTGAAAGAAAGCGCCTGGGCGCTCAACCCGGCCATGGTCGGGCGCGCCGCCGCGCTGACGCTGGTGGGCATGCTGCTCGGAGCGCTTTTTGCCGGCACCATGGCCGATCGCATCGGCCGCCGAAAGGTGGTTCTTCTCAGCCTCGCCGGCTTTTCGGCGATGATGATCGCCTCGGCCATGACGCCGAATTTTCTCGCCTTCGAAATCACGCGCTTTTTCGCCGGCCTCGGGCTTGGCGCGCTGCTGCCGACGGTGACGGCGCTGGTGCTGGAATTTTCGCCACCGCAGCGCAGGGCACAGGCCAATTCCCTGTCCTTCCTCGGTTATCTTATCGGCGGCATCATTTCCGGCGTCATGGGCATCCTGCTTCTGGAGACCTATGGCTGGCGGCCATTGATGCTGATCGGCGGTCTGCCGCTTATTCTTCTGCCGATCTTCATGCGGTTCCTGCCGGAATCGCCCGAATGGCTGGCGAGCAAGGGCCGGCAGGCGGAGGCTGACGGCATTTGCGACAGCTACGGTCTGCAACGCATCGTGCCGCATGCGAAAATTCAAAAGGGTGGTGTCGGCGCGCTGTTTTCGGAAGGCCGGCTGCTCTCGACGCTGAATGCCTGGGGCATCCACTTCTGCTCGCTGCTGCTCACCTTCGGCATGGTCAACTGGCTGCCCACCATCATGAACAAGATGGGTTATGATATCAGTTCGGCGCTCAGTTTTTCCGTCATGCTCAATGTCGGGGCCGCGATCGGCATCCTCATCGGTGGGCGGTTTGCGGATAAGGGCAACGTCAAGGTAGTCGTGGCGATCCTGTTTGCCATCGGCGCCGTCTCGATCTTCGCCCTGACCGTCAACAAGGGTCCGCTTCTTTATGCCTTCGTCGCCCTTGCGGGAGCCGGAACCATCGGAACCCAGATTCTCGCCAATGTTCTGGTGGGCAGGCTCTACCCCGTTCATATTCGTGGCACGGGTCTCGGCTTCTCGCTGGCGGTCGGGCGGCTCGGCGGCATTGCCGGCCCGATGATCGGCGGCCTGGTGCTGCAACGGGGTCTGGCGCCCGAGTGGAACTTCTACATTTTCGGCTCGGTTGCGCTCCTCGGGCTGATGCTGACGGTGCTGACCCTGCTTTACCGCACCTCGGGTGACGCGCGGGTTTGAGGAATGAAGCTGCCGGCCGCTGGACTGAAATCCGCGGCCGGCATAGATCATGCTTTTCGGGAAACCGGCGCTGTTGTCGCCATCTGCTGCAACGTGCGTTCGTTCGTGCGTTTGGCCCGTGCCAGTGCATCGTCGCGATCTTCCGGCAGCGTATAGGTCATGTAGGACAGCGACGTTTCGAGGTCGTTGTTGTTGTGTCCGAGAATGGCGGCGAAATAGCTGTTCTTGGTCACATGCGGCGGCGCGAAATTGTGAAAGGCCACCTCGGCATAGAGGTGCCGGAGGCCATAGGGCTTCGGAAGCTCTTCCTTCGGCCAGATATCCTCGAACAGGTTAAAAACCGTGTCCCTGAGCAGCAGGCGGGTTTCGGATGAGAAATCATCGATCGACATGCCGTGCCACAATTTTCCCTGTCCGCTTTCGCGCAGGCGCCTATAGGCAGCCAGAATGGTTTCCGAGCGGGCAAGTATGGGGATTTCATAGGTAATCCCGAATTTCGTTCCTTCGCCCTGTTTCGTCTTGGCCTGGCCGTTGAACAGAAGGCTCCATTTGGAAACGCCCTTGCCATAGGGGGCAGGCGAAAATTCGGCCTGGGTAAAGACTTCATAGGGGCGGCGGCCCGTCATGCCGATCAGGCCGATTCCAATCATCAGGGGATCGGCGGACAGGAGCTTCTCGGCGCAGATCTTCAGAACCTGCCGGTAATTCTCGAAGGTGATCAGCGCTCCGTGCTTTCTGGCGATCTTCTCCATCTTCACCCGGCGCGCATCGTCATACATGGCCGCATCGCCGGTGGCGATCTTCAGCATCGGATGGTCGTCGCCGAACGCCTCGCGAATGGCGTTACGATATTTGGTGATGTAGGAGATGATGGTGGTCTGGGCTCTGCCCTTCATGGTGCTGATTTCAGCATTCCACAGGGTCTGCATCTCTTCTTTCGTTCCCATGCCGTTCATCGCCGAAATGAAATCGGCGATACGCAGCAGGACGGTCGGCTTGCGGCCGGCGGTATTGAATTCCGCCCGCTCGATTTTTTCGACGATGGAGGTCGCCACACCGGTTTTCGGATAGTCGGCCCGTTCGATATAGGTGTTCAGCCGCTCGCGCAGTTTCTTCATGTTGCAGATGGCAAGCGGTGTAGTCTTCGGCCCGAACTCGGCCTTCAGCGCATTGCGATATTTCATGATGTAGAGTTCGAGCGTCTTTTCGGTGCGGCCATTGTCGAAATGGTAGCGGACCTCGGCATCCCACAGATCGCGGATTTTTCTGTTTCGCGAGGCATCGTCGCTTTTCATCGCCTCTTTGACTTGGCTGACGAATTGATCAATGCGTTCCACGAGGACCGGAGTTTTTGTTTTTCGTTTTGCGGCGAGCATGCGGCGGCTCCCTGAACCGGTCCGGAAATATAAAATCCATGGTTGGCGATCAACAACAGAAGGGTTGCGGGAATGTGATGAACATTCGCCGCACACCGGTTTCTTTTGAATAATAGTTTAACCGATTCCGCAAGCATGACCGCGATGCGGAAAAGCATCGGCGATGCTTCGGCCGTCAAAAGATCACCAGGGGCGCCTTTGCCCGGGCTGGAGACGACGCTCGCTGAGCGTGATGCAGCTTATTTCGGCAGCCGCGTCTTCAGCGATGTCACGATACGCTTGGCCAGCCCCTCATAGTCCTCGTCAAAATGGTGGCCGCCCTCGATGCCGACCGCTTCCACGCCCTTGGCTTTCAGGCCGGGGCAGGGGTCTTCATCCTCTTCGTCCGTGCCATAGATGCATTGCACCAGCTTCGGATCGATCTTGGCGATGTCATCCAGCGTTTTGCCGCCCTTGCCTTCACCGGCAACGCCAAGCCAGCCTTCGACGGAAATCTCGAAATCCACTTCGGTCGAAAGTCCCATCAGCGTCAGTTGCACGACATGCGACTTGTCGCGGTCCGGCAGCAGATTATAGGTGGCGGGAAGAATATCGGCACCGAAGGAATAGCCGATCAACACCACATTGCGCACTTTCCATTCCTTGCGATAGGTGTCGATGATGCGGCCGAGATCGGTGGCGACCTCCTGCGGTTTCTTTTCCTTCCAGAAATAACGGAGCGAATCGACGCCGATGACGGGTATGCCCTCCTTCTGGAAAGCGCCGCCCACTTCCTCATCGAGATCGCGCCAGCCGCCGTCGCCGGAATAGATCACCGCCATGGTATCCATGACCGGGCTGGTTTCCAGAACCTTGATCGGCAGGCCGAGCGGGCTGTCGGTGTCGCCTGCGGCGTCGATCTGGTCGGACAGGGTCTGGGTCAGCACCTCGTCCGCCTTGTCATCCACGTCGGTGACGTCGATATCGGGATGCAGCTTGACGAGCGCATTGACGTGGTCGCGGCCCTTCTGGTCCGCGGCAGCCGTGAACAGCACGCTGACGGGGGCGGGCAGCGGGCCGTCGGTCAGGCCATAGACCGTTTCGCCATCCGCCTTGTCCTTGGTGGCGGGTGTGCAGAGGATTTTCTCAAGCGGCAGGCCGGCCTTGGGGTCGACGGCGATGGCTTCCCGGACGGTGGAGACGGGGCTCTGCGCGATCATCGCCAGCGCCAGAGTTCCGCCCTTGCCGATGCCGGTGAGGATGGGCTGGCGATAGCTGCTCGTGCCGGCGGTGCGCTGGATCTGCTGCGAGAGCGACTCGATGTCCGAGATCATATAGATGCACTCGTCGTCATCGGCCTCGAGCGCCTTCAGATATTCCTTGAAATCGATGCCGACCACGGCGGCGCCCTTTTCCACCAGCGCCTTGGCGCGGGTCTCGTCGGCGGCCGTCCAGCCATCGGCGTCGGAAATCAGGAAGACGCTGGCGAGGATATCGCCGTCCGGCACCATGATGTGCTCGGCGGGGATCATGCCCGTCTCATAGGCGGGCTTGTCCTGTGCGTAAACAGAGGTGGAAGCGAACAGGACGGAGGCGGTAAGAACCGCTTTCAGCATGGGGGATTTTCTCATTTTCCGATCACTCCTCTGACACCGCCGCTGATCAGAACCGTCGCATCCATCAGCGCCATGGCGGCGTCTGCGCCGTTCTGCACGGCAAGATAACGCGGTTCCCATTTCGGGTGGAACTTGGCCTTGAAGGCGCGAAGTCCCTTGAAGTTGTAGAAACGTTCGCCGTGTTCGAACAGCGTGCTGCCGATGCGATCCCAGACCGGTGCGGCATCGCGTTTCGACATGCCGGACATGGGGGCCATGCCGAGATTGAAGCTCTCATAACCCGCCTCACGCAGATATTGCATGATGCTGACGAAGAGAAAATCCATCGAGCCGCGCGGCGCATCCGGCGAAAAACGCATGAGGTCGACGGTGGCTTCCTTTTTGGTGTCCGTCACCATCAGATTGGCGAAGGCGGTGATCTTTCCATCCTTGCGCAGCACGGCGACGGGTTGCGACAGGATGTAATCCGGCTCGAAAGCGCCGAGCGAAAAGCGCTTTTCCCGGGTATTGTGGTGGGCGAGCCAGCCATCGGAGACCTGTTTCAGCTCGTCCAGAATATCCGCCACCTGTGCCTGCTCAACCACCTCGAAGGTCAGCCCGTCGCGCGCGCCGCGGCTCAGCGACTGGCGAAGATTGGCAAGCTTGCCGCCCTTCAGTTCGAATGCGGTGAGATCGACCAGCGCCAGCTCACCGAGCTTGAAGGCGCGCAGGCCCGCATCGGCGCAATGGGAGAGGAGGAAAGGCGAAATCTGGTAAAAGGCAGCGCGCGCGCCGGCGGCGCGGGCGGCTTCCACAAATTGCCAGACCAGATCCGGGAAATCATCCTCGTCGCCGACCGGATCGGCGAAGGCGATCCATGAGCGGCCCTGAATGCCATACATGATGAAGGCGTTGCCGCTTTCGGAAAACATCACGTGCTTGTCGCCCATGCGCACCAGATTGGCGTCGGCCGCATCCTGCGTCATGACGATGCCGGTGGCACTGGTGACGTCGTCGGCCTTGATGGCGTCCGGCCTGAAGGCCACCGGCCGCATCAGGCTGAAGATGGCGATGGTGGAGGAGGCCAGCACGAGGCCGAGAAGTGCGCGCAATCCGCGCGGCGCTTCCTCGGAGAATTCGAATTGCCACCATAATGTCTGGCTGTAATCCGTATCGCGATAGACAAAGAGCAGGATTGTCGCCGCGCCGGCAATGATGACGGCCATGGCGGCGAGCCAGCTTGGGCCCAGCGCCTGTTTCACCAGCGAGGCATGGCGGTTGAAGCTGCGCATATTGACGGAAAGGGCCGCGATGAAGACGCCGAGAATGGCGGCTTCAAACACGGCGATGGCCTTGAGCAGCGAGAGAACCAGCGCCAGCGAGGCGGCCACCAGCGCAATCCACCAGGCGCCGTCCAGCCGCTGCCCGAGGCCGCGCGAGGCGACGACAAGCACGAGGCCGAGAATACTCGTCAGAAAATGCGCCGCTTCGATGATGGGAAGCGGTACGAAATTGGAGAGGAAATCCAGATTGCTGTCCGGCGTCGGCGTCACGCTCGAGAAGATCAGCATGGTGCCGAGGATCATCGCGAAGGTGGATAGCAATGGCGGCGCGAGCCGCACGGCAAGCTGGCTGATATCCGAGACGACAGGCTTTGCCGCGAATTGCTTCATCTCGGAGACGAGCATGACCAGAATGGCGACCACCAGCGGCAGCACGTGGTAGATCACTCGGTAGAGAACGAGGCTTCCGAGCAGCTGGTCGACGCTGATGGCATTGCCGAGCCCCGCGACCATCACAGTTTCGAAGACGCCGAGCCCGGCCGGTACGTGGCTGAGGACGCCGAGGCCGACGGCCGTGGCGTAGATCGCGAAAAATGTCGGCCAGCCGAGATGCGTATCGGGCAGCAGCACGTAAAGCACCGAAGCGGAAGCGGCGATATCGAAGGCGGAGACGAGGAACTGGCGTGAAGACGTTCGGCTGTCGGGGAGGCGCAAACGCCATGCCCCAAGCCGGATCGCGTGCCCGTTGCGCCCGACATAGGCGGCAACGACGAGGATGGCGATGACGGCCAGTGCCGCGCCTCTCAGAACCAGCGCATCAACGCCGATGATGGCGGCAATGCGTGGTGCGACGATGAAGGTGGAGATGGCGCTGACCGACAGCAGGCCGAGCCCGAAGGACAGCGTGACGAAGGCGATGACACGGGCGATTTCGCCGGGCGACAGCCCAAGGCGCGAATAGGCGCGAAAGCGGATCGCGCCACCGCTGAGGGGTCCGAAACCGGCGGTATTGCCGATGGCATAGGCAGCAAAGGCGGTTGCCGCCATGGGCGGGAAGGGCAACTTGCGGCCGATATATTCGATGGCATTGGCGTCGTAGAAGATCAATGCCAGGAAGCTGAGAGCCGTGAAGACGATGGCGAGCAGCACGGCTGAGGCCGACGTCTCCGTCAAAGCATCGATGACGTCGTCATAGCGGACTTCGGAGGTCAGGTGATAGATGGCAAACGTCATCATCACGAAGACCAGCGTAATGGCGATCGCGGTCAGATAGGGGCGGTTTCTGGCAAAAAAGCTTTCAACCGCGGATTCCGTAACATCGGTCTGTGTAATTTCGCTCTTGTCTGCCATTTACTTTGCCCAGCGCCAGTTCCTGTTGGCGAACCACAGGATTGTGTCGCTAATTCGTTTCGGTTGCGGAAATGTGATTAGCAGAAAAGCATGAAGTGTCGATGTGAAGTTTGTGTCCGATCATGCGTGAATTCCACCAGGTTTACGGCGGAAAATACAACTATGGAATGCATGATTTGCCGGATTGTTCCGAATGGCACCAAATTGACCGTTGCGGTTGCTTGGTGGTGCCGTTTGATGCGACTACACGCTCCTTTCGATTGAAGGAGATGCCAATGAACATGCCCCTAAGAATAGTTATTTCGCTCGTCGTCGCGCTCGCGGCCGGTGGTGGATATATGGCGGTGGACAAGATGCGCGGTGCCGAGTGGGTCGTTTCGCCGCAACAGATCGCGGAGGCCAAGGCAAAAGGGCAGATGGGTTATGAATCCCGTCCGGGCACCGTGACCGTATTGCCGATCCGCAGCGAGACGGCGGATGTGCTGCCGATGAAATGGGCGTTGATCGGTGTCGTCGCCGGGTTTCTGGCTTTCCGGGCGACCGGCAAGAAAAAAGCGGCGAAAGCTTAAGGCTCTGCCGCTTTGTGTCTCCGGCGCCCTGCGCCGGAGATGGATCGCACTTTATGCCTCACGCGCCCCAGGTTTTTTCGAGCACACGGATCCAGTTGCCGTGGCAAATCTTGGCAAGCGCCTCGTCGTCATAACCGCCGTCGCGCAGGGCTTCGACCAGCAGCGGCAGATCAGCCGCATCCTTCATGGCGGCCGGAATGGTGGTGCCGTCGAAATCCGAACCCAGCGCGACGTGATCGATGCCGATGCGGTTGACGATGTAATCCACGTGGCGCACCAGCTCGCTCAGGTCGGTATCCGGGTTCTTCACGCCGTCCTGCCGCAGGAACAGCACGCCGAAATTGATGCCCGCGAGGCCGCCCGTGTCGCGGATGGCGTCCAGCTGCCGGTCCGTCAGGTTGCGGCTGTGGTTGCACACGGCATAGGCGTTGGAATGCGAGGCCACCAGCGGCGCATCTGAAATCCTGGCGATGTCCCAGAAGCCCTGCTCGTTCATGTGCGACAGGTCGACCATGATCTTCAGCTCGTTGCAGGTCTTTATCAGCCGCTTGCCGGCGTCCGTCAGGCCGGGACCGATATCCGGCGTCGAGGGAAAACGGAAGGGAACGCCATAAGCGAAAATGTTCGGGCGGCTCCAGACCGGCCCGAGCGTGCGCAGGCCCGCTTCGTGGAGAACATGGAGCGCATCCAGATCGGCGCCGATCGCTTCCGCGCCCTCGATATGGAAGACGGAGGCGAAAGCGCCTTTCGCCATGGCGTCGCGGATATCGGCGGCCGTGCGGCAGACCCTGAGCGCGCCCTTCGACTGTTTCTCGGCGCGGAACAAAAGGCCGGCCATGGCAAGCGTCGCCTTCAGCGCATCAGCCTCGTCCGGTGTCGAGAAATCACCGTTGGCGTCCTTTTCCATGCTGGGCGAAGGCACGTAGACGGCGCAGAGGCCGCCGGCGAGGCCGCCTTTCCTGGCGCGCGGCAGGTCGATATGGCCGACCGTATCGCCTTCAATCAGAAGTGTTTCAGGAGAAGCATTGCCCGAGCGCCATAACCGCAGCAGCACGTCGTTGTGGCCGTCGAAGACGGGTACGGTTTTTTGATCGGTCATGGTCATTCACCTTTGGAAACGGAGTTGCGCGGACGCGCCCGCGGGAGAGTTTTCAGAATTGGTAGAGGAAAGGTCAAGGCGGGAGCAAATGCAATCCGTGCATAGGCTCTGCCAAATTTGGAATTGGTCGGGCCTCGTTTGCTCGTGGTAATCGCGGGAAAACATAAAAAAAAACGATTGGATTGGGGCAGACCCATACCATTTTTCGAAAAATAAGGTCCGAAAGGGGATTTTCGATGATTTCAAGACGCAACCTGTTGATTGCCGGCGCTGCCGTTCCGTTCCTGTCCTATGCACGCATTCCGGCCTTTGCCGCGACACCGAAGGATATTCTGGTCGTTGCGCAGCAGCTGGACAATATGACGAGCCTTGACCCGCATGAGGGTTTCGAAGCCGTCGGCGGTGAAATCATCTCCAACATGTATCAGAAGCTGGTGCGCGCCAACCGCGAGGATTCCACCAAAGTTGATCCGGTTATCGCGAAATCCTGGGAAGCCGATGCGGACAGCAAGGTCTTCACCTTCGTGATCGGTGACGAAGCGACATTCGCGAGCGGCGCGAAAGTCACGGCGGAAGACGTCGCCTTCTCGCTGCAGCGCGCCATCAAGATGAACAAGAGCCCGGCCTTCATCATCAGCCAGTTCGGCTTCACGCCCGACAATGCCGAGACGACCATCGTTGCCGCCGACGACAAGACGGTGAAGCTGACAACGGCAAAGCCGACCGCCATCTCCTTCCTGCTTTATTGCCTCTCCGCCAATATCGGCGCGATCGTTGAAAAGAAGGCGGTTCTTGCCAATGCGTCGGGCGAAGACCTCGGCAATGGCTGGCTGCAGAAGAATAGCGCCGGTTCCGGCGATTTCATGCTGCAGGCCTGGAAGCCGAGCGAAAGCGTCGCACTCACCGTCAACCCGAACGGTCCTTACAAGGGCAATATCAAGCGTATCGTGCTGCGCCACGTCACCGATCCGTCTTCGCAGCTGCTGATGCTGCAGAAGGGCGATATCGACATCGCCCGCGACCTGACGTCGGAGCAGCTGCGTACCGTCAAGGACGATGCCAATATCGAGCTGGAGCGCAAGTCCATCGCCTCGCTGGTGCTGATCTCGCTCAACCAGGGCAATGAGAACCTTGCCAAGCCGCAGGTCTGGCAGGCGATCAAGTGGGCGCTGGACTATAAGGGCATGCAGGAAAACCTGGTGTCGCTGACGCACGAGATCCACCAGAGCTTCGAGCCGAAGGGTTTCCCCGGCGCCGTTAACGACATTCCGTTCCAGCGCGATGTCGAAAAGGCCAAGGCTTTGATGGCCGAAGCCGGCCTTGCCGACGGTTTCGAGATCAGCATGGACCACTATTCCGCCCAGCCTTATCCGGATCTGGCGCAGGCCATTCAGGCCAACCTTGCCGATATCGGCATCAAGGTGCGTCTGCAATCGGCTGAAAACCGTCAGGTTCTGACCAAGATGCGCGCTCGCGAACACCAGATGGCGCTTTCCGCATGGGGCACGGATTATTTCGATCCGCATTCCAACGCCGATGTCTTCAACATCAACAAGGATAATGGCGACGACGCCAAGTCGAAGCCCTTCCTGTGGCGTTCGCGCTTCAAGAACGACGACTTCGCCGCCAAGGCGGAAGCCGCCCGTGACGAGAAGGACCCGGCAAAGCGCGTGGAGCTTTATGAAGCCCTGCAGCGCGAGCACATGGAAAACAGCCCGTTCGTGTTCATGTTCCAGACCACGAAGACGGCAGCCTTCCGCAAGGGCGTTTCCGGCTTCGAACTCGGCGTTCTCTCCGAGGGCAATTCCTACCACGATGCGAAGAAAGCGTGACATTGAACAAGCGCGTTAAAAGCATATCGTCGATACTGAGCAGCGTCCTCCTGACGCTGTTCGGTTTGATGGTCATCACCTTCATGATCGGGCGCGTCATGCCCGTCGATCCCGTCATCGCGGCGGTCGGCGACAACGCGCCCGAAGATGTCATCGTGCGGGTGCGGGCCGAAATGGGCCTCGACCAGCCGCTGGTCGTGCAGTTCTTCCACTATGTCACGCAGGTCCTGCATGGCGATTTCGGCAATTCGATCCTGACCCGCAATCCGGTCTGGATCGATATCAAGCGCGTTTTCCCCGCCACGTTTGAACTTGCCACCGCAGCCCTCATTCTGGCCGCGCTGATTGGCATTCCGCTCGGCGTCTGGGCCGCCGTGAAGCAGGGCAAGCTGACGGATCAGGTGATCCGCGTCGTCTGCCTTGCCGGTCACTCCGTGCCGGTCTTCATGCTGGCGCTGATTTCGCTGCTCGTTTTTTACGCCACGCTTGGCGTTGCACCGGGACCGGGCCGGCAGGACATCATCTATGACGGCATGATCACGCAGGTCACCGGCCTGATGACGGTCGACACGCTGCTTGCCGGCGACTGGGACGCCTTTTACGACGCCATTGCCCATATGGTGCAGCCCGTCTGCATCCTCGCTTATTTCAGCATGGCCTATATCACCCGCATGACGCGCGCCTTCATGATCGACGCGCTGAAGGGTGAATATGTCATCACCGCCCGCGCCAAGGGGCTTTCGGCCATGACCGTGATCTGGGGCCACGCCTTCCCGACGGTCGCCGTGCAGCTCGTCACGGTTCTGGCGCTCACCTATGCCGGCCTTCTCGAAGGTGCCGTGGTGACGGAAACCGTCTTCAGCTGGCCGGGCCTTGGTCAATACCTCACCGTCTCGCTCATGAACGCGGACATGAACCCGGTCGTCGGAGCAACCCTGTTGATCGGCTTCATCTATGTCGCCCTCAACCTGCTCGCAGACGTGCTTTACAGAGTTATGGATCCTCGCGTTCGATGATGTTAGCTAATTTCAGAAACTGGGCTCTGGATGAGACGCCGCATTCCCGCACACAGGCTGCCTGGGGAAACCGGTATCGCATCTGGCTCAACCTCAAGTCCAATCCGCTGGCGGTGATCGGTCTGACCATCATCGTCCTGTTCATCGCCCTGTCGCTTCTGGCGCCGCTGCTCGCGCCCTATGATCCGGCGATGCAGAATCTCGGCAATCGCCTGGCATTCCCAAGCGCCGAACACTGGTTCGGCACGGATGAACTCGGTCGCGACATTCTCTCGCGTATTCTTTACGGCGGCCGCGTCACGCTCGGCATGGTCATTGCCGTCGTCGTTCTCGTGGCACCCATCGGCCTCGCCATCGGCTGCATCGCCGGTTATTTCGGCGGCATTGTCGATACGGTGCTGATGCGGGTGACGGATGTGTTCCTGGCCTTCCCGCGCCTCATCCTCGCGCTTGCCTTCGTTGCGGCGCTGAAGCCCGGCGTTGAAAGCGCCATTCTCGCCATCGGGCTCACCGCATGGCCGCCCTATGCGCGCCTTGCGCGAGCCGAGACCATGACGGTGCGCGGCAGCGACTTCGTTGCGGCCTACCGGCTGACCGGCGCTTCCGCCTGGCGCATCATTGCCCGGCATATCGCGCCGCTCTGCGTGCCGAGCCTTATCGTGCGCATCACGCTCGACATGAGCTCGATCATCATCACCGCCGCCAGCCTCGGCTTCCTCGGCATGGGTGCGCAGCCGCCTTCGCCGGAATGGGGTGCGATGATTGCGACGGCCAAGCGCTTCATCTTCGAACAATGGTGGGTCGCCACCATTCCCGGCATCGCCATCTTCCTCGTTTCGCTCGCCTTCAACTTCCTTGGCGATGGCCTGCGCGACGTTCTCGACCCGAAGGGACATTGAGCCATGCTGGTCGAAATCGAAAATCTGAAGATCGCTTTCCAGACCCGCACCAGCCGTTTCGAGGCGGTGCGCGGTGTCTCCATGAAGCTCGGCACTGAAAAGCTCGGCATTGTCGGCGAATCCGGTTCGGGCAAGAGCCTGACGGCGCGGGCGCTGATGAAGCTTCTGCCCTCCAATGCGGATATCCGCGCTGACAAGCTCGCCTTCGACGGCATCGACGTGCTGTCCGCCAGCGAAAGGCAGATGCGCCAGATCCGCGGCAAGCGGGCGGGGTTCATTCTGCAGGACCCGAAATATTCGCTGAACCCGGTGAAGACCATGGGTGCGCAGATCGCCGAAGCCTGGCGCGCCCATAAGGGCGGCAGCAAGCGTGCCGCCATGGAAGCGGCAATCGGCCTGCTCGATCAGGTGAAGATCCGCAATCCGCGTCAGGTCGCCTCGTCCTATGCGCATGAGGTTTCCGGCGGCATGGGCCAGCGCGTGATGATCGCCATGATGCTGGCGCCCGATCCGGAGTTGCTGATCGCCGACGAGCCGACCAGCGCGCTTGATGCGACGGTGCAGGCGGAAATCCTGCGGCTGATCGAGGAACTGGTTTCGGAACGCGGCATGGGCCTCATCCTCATCAGCCACGACCTGCCGCTCGTTTCGCATTTCTGCGACCGCGTGGCCGTGATGTATTCCGGCCGGGTCATGGAGGAGCTGAAGGCGTCCGAGCTCCTGAAAGCCGAACATCCCTATACAAAGGGACTTCTGAACTGCATTCCCTCGCTGACGCATCCGCGAGAGCGTCTTCCCGTTCTCAACCGTGATGCAGCGTGGTCCAGCCAATGATCGACGTCGATAATCTCCGTATCAAGTTCGGCGACCGCGAAGTGGTGAAGGGCGTGTCCTTTTCGGTGGAAAAGGGCGGCAGCTTCGGCATCGTCGGCGAAAGCGGATCGGGCAAGTCCACCATCCTGCGCGCCATGGCGGGCCTTAATGAAAGCTGGGAAGGGCGCATCGCCTTTGCCGGTAAGGACGCACCGCTGAAGCGCACGCCGGAATTCTTCCGGCAGGTGCAGATGGTGTTTCAGGACCCCTATGGCTCGCTGCATCCGCGCCAGACCATCGACCGCATTCTCAGCGAGTTGCCGCTGGTGCACGGCATGGACAATATTGAAAAGCGCATCCAGCAGGCCTTGTCCGACGTGGCGCTGCCGCAGGCGGTGCGGTTCCGTTTTCCGCACCAGCTCTCCGGCGGCCAGCGCCAGCGCGTGGCGATTGCCCGGGCGCTGATTGCCGACCCGCAGGTGCTGCTGCTCGATGAACCGACTTCGGCGCTCGATGTGTCGGTCCAGGCGGAAATCCTGAACCTGTTGCAGGACCTGCGCGCGGCGCGCAACCTCACCTATATTCTCGTCAGCCACAATCTCGCGGTCATTGCGCATCTGTGCCCGCAGGTTGGCGTGATGCTGAATGGCGACATGGTGGAGCAGCTGAGTGCCGGCGATCTGCGAGATGGCCGGACCAGACATCCGCATACGGAAGAGTTGCGTAGCCTGAGTATCCGGCTGGAAGAGCCGGCCTGAGATCGGGCCGCGTAGCCTACGTCGCCCATGGACCGAGTGGGCGCTGCTCGCTTCTTCTCCCCGCCGGGGAGAAGTCCGCGGCAGCGGGATGAGGGGGCAAGCTCTCCGTAAATCTCTACCGTCGCCCCCTCATCCGACCCTTCGGGCCACCTTCTCCCCGGCGGGGAGAAGAAACGAGCCGCAACGCCGAGGCTTGTCCATCCGTAACTGAGCCGAAAGACGAGATCGAACAATGTCACAGCAATTCGACTGGAACGCCGCTTCAACCCTTTCGCAAAGCTTCGTCTCGCAATGGGCGGACAATGAGCCGGGCGGGGCGGTCATCGGTTTCGATCTCCATGGCATCCGTTTCGCCCATGCCGGCGGTGTCGAAAGCCTCTCGACCTTCACGCCGTTTACGCCACAGAGCGTGGTGCGTTATGCCTCCGTCACCAAACATGCCTTCTGCGCCATGGTGCTTGCGCATTCCGATATGATCGGCTTCGATGACCCACTCGGTAAACATCTGCCGGAGCTGCAGGCGCCACTTCGCGATGTCACCGTCGGGCAGGCGCTGGATATGAGCGGCGGCCTGCCGGATACACGTGAATGCCTCTCGCTGCTTGGCCTTTCCGTCTATACCGAAACGAAGGCTGGACCGCTTCTCGAATATCTATCGCGGCTCACCCGCCTGAATTTTTCGGCCGGTAGCGAGGTTTCCTATTCCAACACGGGTTACCGTCTGGTGGAAGCGGTGCTGGAGCGCCGGGGTTTCCGTTTCGATGATTTCGTGCAGGAACAGATTGCCGGCCCGTTCGGCGTGTTTCTGAAGGCGCCGGATGTCTGGAACGATCCAGTCGACGGGCTGGTGCCGGGTTACTGGAAGGCCGAAGACAACTGGCAGCTTTCGGCCGCCGGCCTGCATATTTCCGCTTCGGGGAGCCTTGCGGGCAGCGCCGAAGCACTTACCCGTTGGTTGCAGGGTCTGATGCGGGGCGAGGGAGGCTTCGCGGGTGTTCTTGACGCGCTTTCGGCTGAACGACCGCTCGCCGATGGGCGGATGAGCGAATATGGCCTCGGCCTGCGCTGGTCGCATCTCGGTGACAGGCGTTTCGTCGGTCACGGCGGTTCGCATCCGGGCTACAAGACTTACTTTCTGCTTGATCCGGAAAACGGCACTGGCTTCGTCGTGGTGTCGAACCGCGAGGATACCAATGGTTTCAAGATCGCGCTGGAAGGCATGGCGGCTTTGACCGGCCTGCCTTTGCCCAAACCCGCCGCCAGTCTGCCGGAAGGTCTCTATGTCACCGAAAGCGGGCCGTGGTGGCTGGAGATCAAGGGCAGCACATCCACCTTCATCGATGGTGACGACACGCTTTATGAAGATGCCGATGGCTGGGTGTCTTCCCGTTCCGCATCCTCTCCGATGCGTCTCAGGCTGGATGGTACCGCCATTGTCGGTGAGGCCGGCCACGCCGCCCGCGGCTTCCTGCCGGTCGGCCAGCATCTCGTGCCGGACGATCTTTCGGGCTTGTGGCGCTCGGATGAGGGAGCGGAATTTATCATTAGCGGTTCGTCGCTGACGATGGGCATCGGCCCCACGCGCCGGAGTATGCCCTTGAAGGCGCTCGGCAATGGCCGTTTCCTTTTCACACTCATTGATGGGCCATGGACGAAGCGCGTCTGCCTCAACCGGCTGGGTGACGACCGGATCGAGCTGGTGTCCAGCCGGGCGCGGATGATCGAATATTCGCGAAGCTTTTAGCCCGCTGTTAAATTGTGACCATGGCGGTCCTTCGACCTTTCTTGCCGTCCGTTTAGCACCTATAGTTCCCGTATGGTAAAAGGTGTTCTGAGGTTCTTTTTTGACTATGGCGCAGGTGGTTGCCTCTGGGCAGGCGACAGCGAAACATGCGCGAGATTGGATGTTGGACCCGTCGATGCGGCTTTCTTTGGCCTCAACGGTCAGATGCCTTCCAAGCCAAAGCTGGTTCTCTCCGAGACGGCGCAGCAACTGCGTGATCGTCTTGATTTTGAGCATTCCGGATATCTTAATCCCTTGTATCCACTCGATCCGAGCCTATGGACGCAGGGTGTTTGTGACCGCTTCAACACAGATGTAGATAAGCTCCTCGTACTTTTGCGTCAGGAGTTGGAAGCCGACTACAGCATCGTCGATGAGCAACACCGCTATGAGGAAGACCCAAGGCTTGACGAGTATCTAACTGAAAATCCCAGCCTTGCTCGTATCGATGAAGTGAAGGTGTCGACTGTGGGTTGGGTCCGAGGGGAGACCTAAAATATGCTAAGGTGTCATTTTTCTCCCAATCAGAACCCCGATATCAAGAGGGTTTCAATCGGCTTCCATTGCTCCTAATAAAGACCCGTGTTCCCGGCAGGCCGGGACAACATCTTTGTGGGAGAACAGGCCCTTGGAAGTCAAATGGCTCGAGGATTTCCTGGCGCTGGCCGGAACGCTCAATTTCTCGAAGGCGGCGGATGAGCGGCATGTGACGCAATCCGCCTTCAGCCGGCGCATCAAGCAGCTGGAAGCCTGGGTGGGGGCGACGCTGGTCGACCGCGCTTCCTATCCTTCGCGGCTCACTGAGGCGGGCGCGAAGTTCGTGCCGGTGGCGCAGGAGACGCTGAAACAGCTTTACCATGCGCGGCGCACCCTGCTGCAGGAAGAAGGGGCCGATGCCAGAACCGTTCGGCTGACGGCGCTGCATACCCTGTCCTTCACCTTCTTTCCCGACTGGCTGAAACGGGTGAACGAGACGGCCGGACCGCTGTTTTCAGTTCTGCGACCGGATTCCGGCAGCATGGAGGAAAACCTCAATTCGCTGGTGGACGGGCAGAGCGATTTTCTTTTGACCTATGCCCATCCCGAAGTGCCGATGCTGCTCGATGCGCAGACCTTCGAATTCCGCGTGCTGGGTGCGGAAAACATCATTCCGGTTTCCGCACCGGCGAAAGATGGTTCACCGCTGCATGCGCTGGTGGAAAATGCGCGAAAACCCTTTGCCTATCTGGATTATGAAAAGGCCTCGTTTTTCGGGCCGTTGCTGCGCGATCTCCTGAGCGCGCGGCTGCCGCAATTCGAGCGGGTGCATGAGGGCAGCATGTCGGTGGGGCTGAAAGCCATGGCGATGGCCGGCTGGGGTGTCGCCTGGGTGCCGGAAAGCCTGATGCGGCACGAGCTGGATAGCGGCGCTCTGGTGCGCGCCGCTGATTCAAGTTTCGATATTGCCGTCGATATCAGGCTTTATCGTTCCAAGGAGAACCGCCGGCCCGTGGTTGAGCGCATCTGGGCGGTTCTCGAAGGTTAAAGCATTTCCGGGAAAAGTGGCCCCCGGTTTTCCATCCGGAAATGCGGCAAACAAAACGCTTTCGATCAGATGGCCGTGCGGCGGGCGTTTTCGAGGTAGAGCGCGCGCAGGCGGCTCACCATCGGGCCGGGCTTGCCGTTACCCACCGGCTTGCCATCGATCTTCGTGACCGAAACCACGAAGTTGGAGGCGCTGGTCAGGCAGGCCTCGTCGGCATTCAGCGCCTCTTCCAGCGTGAAGGGGCGTTCTTCCAGCGTGAAGCCGGCTTCCTTGGCCAGCTGCAGGGCGGCAAGACGAGTACAGCCGGGCAGGGTCTTGTTGCTGTTGCCGCGGGTGATGATCTTCTTGTCGGCGGTGACGATGTAGGCGGTCGAGGACGCGCCTTCGGTAACGAAACCATCCTCGATCATCCAGGCTTCGTCGCAGCCTTCGGCCTTGGCAATGCGTTTTGCCATGACCTGCGGCAAAAGGCAGACGGTCTTGATATCGCGGCGCTCCCAGCGCTGGTCGGGAACGGATTTGACGGCGATGCCGGCTTCTTCGACCGGGGTGCCGATCAGCTTCTTGGCCTGGGTGAACATGACAAGCGTCGGCTTCAGATCGGCGGAGAACAGGAAATTGCGGTCTTCGGCGCCACGCGTCAGCTGCAGGTAGATCATGCCTTCGACGAGGTTGTTGTCGGCAATCAGGCGGCGTTCTGCCTCGACGATCTCTTTCGTGGTGACCGGCAGCGGCACGTCGATTTCGCGGGCGCTGCGCTCCAGCCGGGCCATGTGCAGGTCGCTGTCGATCAGCTTGCCTTCCAGAACGGAGGTAACTTCATAAATGCCGTCGCCAAACAGGAAACCGCGGTCGAAGATGGAGAGGCGGGCGTCCGCTTCGGGCAGGAATTCGCCGTTGACGTAAACGATGCGACCGGATGGGCTAGTCATGAAAACTCCGTCTGGAAAAGTCAGGCTGAAAGAAGGGTTTTAAGGGCGTCGATGGAAATGGCTTCGACCGTGGAGGCCTTGCCGGTGCCGGCATTAAAGCCGGTTGTCGTATTGGCCGCGCAGAGCGAGTTCAGGATCGCCTCCTCCGTCGCCTCAATCGCTGCCTCGAAGAGCGGAGAAATCGCATCGTTGGAAAGTTCTGGATAGTCTGCGACGGCCTTGCGGCGCGCAGGCGTGCGGCGCAGCCGCTCATCGGTGGAAAAGGCCAGAGCGTAATCGCCGGAGCCATTGCTGAGTGCTGCACCCGTGCGCGCCAGCCCGCCGAAGCTTCTGGCCGCCAGACGCTTCAGATTGCGGGAGGAGAGTGGCGCGTCGGTGGCGACAATGATGACGATCGAGCCGTCCTTATCCTTATGGGCAGGGCTGACATAGGGTTTGCCGCAGACCAGCAGATGGCCGCCGTAATTGGACTGCACGAGAATGCCGAGCGTATAGGTCGTTCCGGCGATGGTGACGACGCGGGATGCGGTACCGATGCCGCCTTTCATGCCGAAGGCCACCGTGCCGGTTCCGGCACCCACGCCGCCCTCGGCTACCGGGCCGGTGGCCGTGTTTTGCAGTGCGGCCGATATTTCCTCGACCGTAGGGCGGCCGGCACGGATGTGGTTCAGGCGGGAATCGTTGGTTTCGCCAACGACGGCATTGATCGAGACGACTTTCTCATTGCCCGGCTGTGCCAGCGTATGGCGGTTGATCGCCTCGATGGCCCGACCGGTTGCCAGCGTGTTGGTGAGGATGATTGGTGTTTCGAGTTCGCCCAGTTCCTCGATCTGGGTGGAGCCGGCAAATTTGCCGAAGCCGTTATAGACGGCGAAGGCGGCGGGCACCTTGTCCTGAAAGAGATTGCCGCCATGCGGCAGGATCGCGGTTGCGCCAGTGCGGATCGTGTCGCCTTCGATGACGGTCGAATGGCCGATGGTCACGCCTTCGACATCGGTGATGGCGTTGAGCGGGCCGGTTTCGAAATGGCCGGGCCGGAAACCGATATCGCGCAGTCTCGGGCGGGTCGTCTGATGCATCGGGCGATCACTTTTGCGGAATGCAGGCTCAAGGTGGAACAGGCGCGGCTTCATGAAAAGCTTTGCTCTGACTTGACGTTAGACTACTTCGCCGGGAAACGGCATCGCAAAAATGGAATAGTTTTATGCGGGCAATGGATGCGCTCAGGAGGCGCGCAGCGGAGCTTCGCCTTCACGCTCCAGCCATTGCCGCATCGCGTCTTCCGTCTCTTCGCGCGTCGGTGCGCCGATGCGGCCGCCGAAGACGGTGCATTTCAGCGCGGCGGCAACGGAGGAGAGGCGGATGGCGGCGCGGCTTTGCATGCCTTCAGCCATCGCCAGCGCAAAGGTGCCGTGGAAGATATCGCCCGCCGCCAACGTGTCCACCGCCTTGACCTGCATGGTCGTCTGGAAATGCACCGTGGGATCACCGGCCTCCGTCCACCAGCAGCCTTGCGGACCGGCGGTGACGGCGATGAAGGTCTGCGGGTAGCGGGAATGCAGTACCGGCAGCATGTCCTTCACCGTTTCAAGCCCGGTCAGCCGGGCAGCGGCGGGTTCGGAAAAGACGATATGGGTTGCGGCGGGCGCAAGCTTCTCCAGCGTTTCCACCGGCGCAACATCACCATCCAGAATGGCGGGTTTGCCAAGCGCGCGCGCCACGGTGAGCACATCAAGCGCCAGCTCCGGCCAGCGCACATCCACCAGAACGGCATCGAACGGGGCGATATCTGCCGGCGTGCAGGAGCGTTTTTTCTCATGCAGACGATGATCGTAAAAAGGCACGATCAGCCGGTCTCCCCGGTCATCGATGATGATCGTCGACAGGGCCGAGTGCGCGCCGGCGGCGATGGTCATGCCGGTAACATCGATGCCGCTTTCGGCGAGATCGCGCAGGATGCGGGTGCCGGTTTCGTCGTCGCCCACCGCACCCCAGAGGCTGGCGCGGCCGCCCATGCGATGCACGGCATAGGCAGCGCTCGAGGCCATGCCTTCGGCGATCTGCAGCATCTCATAGGGCAGGACCTTGCCTTCGCCCTTCGGCATGTCATGCACACGAAACAGGGTGTCCAGAACGGCGGCACCCACGCAGAGCACATGCTTGCCGCCCGCTTCCTTTACCATTCTCTTCGCTCCTGCCGTGTTCAGATGCGCTTGCCGCTGTCCTTGTCGAACAGATGCACGGTTGCCGGATCGATGGCAATGTGGATCGTATCGCCGAAGCGGACATTGAGGCGCTCGCGGAACAGGCAGGCGATCTCGTCGCCCTTGCAATTGAGCTTGGCGTAGATTTCCGAGCCGGTGCCTTCGACCAGTTCGACCCGGCCTTCAATGCCGGTCTCGGCGGCGCGGATATGTTCCGGCCGCACGCCATAGACGAGGTCGCGGCCGCCGAGCTTGCCGATATCGGCATTGGCGGGCAGCGGCAGGCTGAGACCCTTTGCGGTGCGGAAGACGCCTTCCTCCACCCGGCCGCGAATGAAATTCATGGCCGGCGAACCGATGAAACCGGCAACGAAGAGGTTGGCGGGATTGTCGTAAAGCTCGAGCGGCGCGCCGATCTGCTCGATCACGCCATCATGCAGCACCACGATCTTGTCGGCCATGGTCATGGCTTCCACCTGGTCGTGGGTGACATAAATGGTGGTGGTGCCGATGCGCTGGTGCATGGCCTTGATCTCGCCGCGCATCTGCACGCGCAGCTTGGCGTCGAGGTTGGAAAGCGGCTCGTCGAACAGGAAAACCTGCGGATCGCGCACCAGTGCGCGGCCCATGGCGACACGCTGGCGCTGGCCGCCGGAAAGCTGGCGCGGATAACGGTCCAGCAGATTTTCCAGTCCCAGAATGGCGGCGGCCCTGTCGACCTTGGCCCTGGTTTCCTCGGCGCTGACCTTCTTCAGCTTCAGCGCGAAGCCCATATTGTCCTTGACCGTCATATGCGGATAAAGCGCGTAGTTCTGAAAGACCATGGCGATATCGCGGTCGCGGGCGGGCAGGTGGCTCACCTCGCGCGCGCCGATGTGGATTTCGCCATCGCTCAGCTCTTCCAGTCCGGCGATCATACGCAGCAGGGTGGACTTGCCGCAACCGGAGGGGCCGACGAGGACGACGAATTCTCCGTCCTTGATATCGATATCGATACCGTGGATGACGTTGACCGAGCCGAAGCGCTTCTGGACATTTTGAATATTGACCGGTGCCATGTTTTTGGTTCCCGTTATAATTTGAATTCAGCCGCCCTTGACGGCGCCGGCGGTGAGACCCGCCACGATCTGTTTCTGTGCGAACATGGTGAGCAGCAGCACCGGCAGCGTGACGATGAGCGCGGCTGCGGCCAGCGGTCCCCAGCTGACCTGTTCGAAGGACAGCATGTTGTAGACCGCGACCGGCAGGGTGCGCGTTTCACGGCTGGCCAGCACGATGCCGAAGACGAAGTTGTTCCACGAGAAGATGACCGCGAGGATGAAGGAGACGACGATGCCGGGCTTGGCAATCGGCAGCGCCACCAGCCGGAACACCTGCCAGGAGGATGCGCCGTCGATGCTTGCTGCCTCTTCCAGTTCCTTCGGTGTGGTCTCGAAATAACCGATCATGATCCAGACGACGATCGGAACCGTCACCACAAGATGGATGATGATCTGCGGCCAGAGCGTGCCCAAGAGGTTCAGCCATTGGAACAGCAGGAACAGCGGGATGAGGAATGAGAGGCCCGGCGTCATGCGGGCGATCATGATGACGACGGCGGATTTTTCCGCCTTCAGCCGGGCGATGCCGTAACCGGCGGGTACGCCGATGACGAGCGCCAGAATGGTGGCCGCACCGGTGACGAGGACCGAGTTCCAGAAATAGAGGAAGAAATTGTTCTCCTCGAACACCTTCACATAGTTCGACCAGGCGAAACGTTCGGGAATGAGGATCGGCGGATAGGCGCCGTTGTCGATCTCATATTTCAGCGATAGCGAGATCATCCAGATGAAGAACAGGATGACCGGTGAGATCATCACCAGCGCCACGAAGAAAAGGCCGATGCGGTCGAGTGTCTTGCGTTTCAGGATTTTTCCAGACATCAGCGATCCTCCATCTCGTTCCACTGCGAGCGCTGGCGCACCATCAAAAGCACGAAGGACAGCGCCACGATGATGATGAAAAAGACGACGGCCATGGCCGAGCCGTAACCGATGTCGTAATAGGAAAATGCCGTATTATAGAGATAGATGTTGATGGTTTCGGATGCCGTGCCGGGGCCCCCTTGAGTCATCGCATAGATGATGTCGAAGCTTTTGACGGCATCGATGGAGCGGATGATGACGGCGATCATCAGAAACGGCGCAATCATCGGCATGGTCAGGTAACGGAACTTCTGCCAGGCATTGGCACCGTCGATTTCAGCACTTTCATAGGGTTCGCGCGGCACTGCGGCCAGCCCGCCGAGCACGATCAGCATGACCAGAGGTGTCCATTGCCAGGTTTCCACCAGCACCAGCGAGGGAATGACGGTCGACTGGTTGTAGATCCATTCCAGCGGCCCGATGCCGATGAGCGACAGCAGATAGTTCAGGACGCCGAGCTGCGGGTGGAACATCATGGTCCAGACGAGCGCGATGGCGACCGGGGTCGCCATCATCGGCATGACGAAGACGCCGCGCAGAAAACCGCGCAGCGGAAACTGCGCATCGAAAACCAGCGCCGCCAGCGTTCCGAGGAACAGCGGGGCGACCACCGACAGCACGGTATAAATGAGCGTGTGCCAGAGCGATTCCCAGAACCTGATATCGCCGGCGAGCCGGATATAGTTCTCGAAACCGATAAAGCTCTGCTCCTGTCCGAGCGTCCAGCGGTGCACGCTCATCCACAGGGTAAAGACCCATGGAAAAACGATGACAGCCAGAATGACGATAAGTGCCGGTATGACGAAGGGCCAGTAGTTGGGAGCAAGCCTTGCCGGCCTGCTCCCTTCTTTACGACTGACGCCTGTCTTGGTGTTTTCGATGCTCACGGAGGCCATTATCCCTCGCTACGTGCCAGAACGGGTGCGAACTGTTCCGTCGCCTTTTTCAGTTCAGCCGCCGGGTCCGCGCCGCCGATCATGTTGGTGAGGCCGACGCCGTAGATGTCGCGGAACTCCGTCACCGGAATGATGACGGGAAGCGCAAGCTGGGAGACCTTGCCGGAACCGACAACGGCGTCCAGCCAGGCGGCCGGCATCTTCACGCCTTCGCGGACCTTCTGGTCTTCGAGGATGGACTGGCGGAATGGAACGCCGGCGCCGGCCTGCAACAGGCGCGCGCCCATTTCATGCGAGATCGCCCATTGGCAGAAGAGGTAAGCGGCTTCCTTCTTGCTGCTGGCTTCGACGACGCCGAGGCCATCGCCAAACGTGCCGGCGGCCTGAACTGCCGGGCCTTTCGGCATGACGCCGTAACCGACCTTGCCGACGACGCGGGATTTTTCCGGGTTCTCGATCGGCGGTGCAAAACCGACGCCATCGAACCACATGCCGATCTTGCCCTGCAGGAAGGCCGATTGCGCTTCCGCCCAGTTGAAGCCGGAGACGCCGGGAGGGGCTGCCTTGGTCATCAGGCGCTGGTAAAGCGCTGCCGCTTCCACCGCTTCCTTGGACTCGGTATCGATCTTTCCGTCCGCACCGATCGGCTTTGCGCCGTAACCCAACATCAGCGAGGTCCAGACTGGAGTATTGGCGTTCTTCAGGCCACGGGCGACGAAACCATAGGTGTTGGTTGCGGGATCGGTGATCTTCTCCGCCGCCATTACCAGTTCCTCGAAGGTTTCAGGGTATTTCAGGCCCTTGGCCTCGAAGAGTTCCTTGTTCCAGTAGACGATCCAGTAATCCACCGAGAAGGGTAGCGAGCGCAGCACGCCGTCGCTATCCTTGGCAAACAACATGCCGGCTTCGGCGAAATCCTTTTCGACGAGCGACGGATCGGTAAGCGACGGGTCCTTCAGGAAGCCGCTGATATCTGCCAGCCACTTGCCCTTTTCGAACTGGCGCTTCTGGACGTGATAGCTCAGATGCACGACGTCGAAGCTCGGCTTGCCGGAGGAAAGCTCGATGACGACCTTCTGGCGCTGCTGCTGTTCTGGGGTTGCCTCGGCATTGACCTTGATGCCGGTCAGTTCTTCGAATTCGCCGAGATATTTGATCAGCGTTTCGCTGCGCGGGCTTTTGACGAGATTGACCTCAAGCGTGGTGCCGGCGTGTTTTTTCCAGTTCACCGCCGCCGATGCCGGGCGAATGCCGAGCATCGCGCCGCCGCCAATCGCGGCCGTGCCTGCCAGAAAGGCGCGACGCGTGGGGTTGAGCAATGAATGCGTCATGTCAGTTCTCCTCCAGATTAGCCGGAAATTCTCCTCACCCCGGCTTGTTGCTTATTTTCATGCAATCCCGGCGCAGGACCGTTTTCGACCCTGCCGGAATTGCCTTACACCGCCAGCGCCCTGTCCCTTGCGTTGCGGATATGGGCGGTCAGCCGTTCCACGGCGTCTTCCACGGATCGTTTCTCGATGGCTTCGAGAATGGCGAGATGTTCCTTCATCACCGACTTCACATGGCCGGCGATGCGAAAGCGCTCCTGGTTGATCAGGCGCATCTTGATGGAATTGACGCGGTAGGCATTCGAGATGATCGAATTGCCGAGACTATCGATGAAGGCATCGTGCATGCCCCAGTCCACCTGCTGGGCATGCTGATCGAGCTCCGGCGATTCTCCGCTATTTTCAGCCGCTTCGGCAATATCGCGATGCTGTTTCAAAAGCTTGGCGATGGCCTCATCGGAAGCCGAGCGGGTGAACAGCGCCACGGCCTCCTTTTCAAGGAAGATGCGGAACTGGAATGCTTCACGGATAAGGTTGATGTCGATATGGGCGACCTGCAAACCCCGCTGCGGCACGGTCTTGATCAGCCCTTCCGCCTCCAGCCGCGGAATTGCCTCCCGGATCGCCCCCAGCGGCAGACCTGTCAATTCCACGAGGCGGCGTTGCGAGATGAATTGCCCCGGGCGAACATCACGCGAGAGGAGGTGATGCGTAAAGCTTTCATACGCCCGTTCCCGCAATGTCTGTTCGCCGGTATCGTCCATGCTCAACCTTTCAAGGGCCGTTCAAGCGGCCTGTTTGCGAAACAGCGCGTCGAAAGCGCCTTCGATCTGCCGCCGATCCTCAGGTGAAATGGCGACGAGCGGTGCGCGCACATCCGCCCAGATATTTTCGCCTGTTGTGTGTGATACCAGCACCTTGACGGCAGGCGTAACCGGGAATTTCAGAAGTTCCACAACAAGATCGACGATGCGCTTATCGTCCTTGCCGTCAACGGCCATGGCGCGGACTTCCTGCGTCAGGAAATTGGCGACACCGGAGATGGCGCCCTGGCCGCCGAGGCGGACGCCCCGGGCGAGATCGCGCTCATCGCCGATGAGGATGGCAAGGTCACCATGTTCCTTCAGCAGACGTTCGGTATGGCTCCAGTTGCCGGAGGAATCCTTGACGCCGGTAACGACGCCCGGAAATGCAGCCTTCAGCCGTCCCACTAGCTCGACGGACAGCGTTACCATGGTCACGGAGGGGATGTTGTAGACGAGGATGTCGCGTGCATCCTTGCCGATCTTTGAAAAGACCGCCGAGAACCAGGCAAACAGGCCGTCATCGCTGACATTCTTGAAATAGGACGGCGGAGCGAGAAGAATATTGCGGGCGCCGGCTTTCAGGGCTTCGGCCGACTGGTCTGCCGCATCCTCGATGGAATCCACGAGAACGCCGGTGACAATGCGCGACGGCGCAATACCTGCCGCGATGAAGCGGGAAAGGATGTCCTGCCGTTCGCGGCTGCCGACGGAGCAGCCTTCACCTGTCGTGCCGAAGAGTGTCACGCTGTCACAGCCATTGGACAGGCAGCGGCGGGCATGGGCGATCATGGCATCGATATCGACCGTTCCGTCCGTTTTGAAAGGGGTCGTCAAGGCTGCCGAAAGGCCAAATTTCTGGGTCAATTAAGATGCTCCTCCAAGGTGACGGCAGATTGATGGCATACTGACATGTTAGTTGTAAAGAGGTAATTGCAATATGATTGTTCGGAGGGTGAAGGCAAGGAAATTTGCTTTGGTGGCGGTCTGGGCGCGGGGCCCGTGAGCTGCGCGGCGCGCGATTGTGGCGTATAGAGGCGCGCCGGTTCAGGGAGACCGCAAATACCAATCCTTTTCCGGGAGGAGGTTGCATGCCAAAATAAAATTTGACTGTTGGAGTAAAGATTTTTATCAGGCAGTCTGAATATAGGGATAAGGGACCATCATCATGACCATTGTGGAGCCGGCAGCGCCTGTAACAGAGATCGAGCAGAGCCGCGTCAAGCGCCTGAAAGCAGCGACGCGTGGCGCGCATGGCGATCTCGATAGCTTCATCATGGCGTCGAAGCCGTTCGAGAGCCGCGAGAACTTCGGCAAATTTGTCGAAACGCAATATCTTTTCCATCGCGATCTCGATGTCTTTTTCTCCAATGCCACGCTTGATGGCCTGCTGCCCGACCTCAAGGGCCGCCGTCGTCTTTCCATGATCGAGCAGGATCTTTCCGATCTCGGTCTTGCCATTCCCGAAACGGCCGAGCCGCGCTTCAGCGCCGAAACGCCCTTCGATCTGCCGGAGGCAATGGGCTGGCTTTATGTGGTCGAAGGCTCCAATCTCGGCGCGGCGTTTCTGCTGAAAGACGCGGCGAAGCTCGGACTTGGCGAGGAATTTGGCGCCCGCCATCTGGCCGGCGCGCCGGAAGGACGCGGCCTGCACTGGCGCACCTTCACCGCAGCACTCGATGAAATTTCGCTGACGGTCGAAGAGGAAGAGCGCGTCGTCGCCGGCGCCGAAGAGGCATTCCGGGCGGTTCATGCCTATGCGCAGCAGCGGCTGGGTTGAGGTTTTGGCATAGCTTGATCGCGGGAAGCCCCGTTGTTCTTAGCATGCCGTCGACAGCGCTCCATACGCGACGTCATCCTCGGGCTTGACCTGAGGATCATTGGTTTCAGTGGGTTATGGATCCTCGGGTCAAGCCCGAGGATGACGGCAAAAAAGTCGGGGCTCTTCCGTCCCAAAATTCAAGGCCATCGAAGGATCGACTTTTCCTTTTATTTCTGCCGAATAAACAGGCAAATATTTTGACCAAATGATAAATTTTTTATCTTTCGGTCGAGGCTCCCTCACGCCTCAAAATTTTATCCATTTGATAAAATTATTTTATTTGGTCTGGCACAGAACCTGCTACTCTTTTGTCAAGTCAGGAGACACCTGACGCAAAAAAGGGAACAGCAAAATGGAAGTTGGTGTTTTTATCCCGATCGGGAACAATGGGTGGCTTCTTTCCGAAAACGCGCCGCAATACAAGCCGAGCTTCGATCTGAACAAGGCGATCACGCTGAAGGCTGAGCAATATGGTTTCGACTTCGCGCTGTCGATGATCAAGCTGCGCGGCTTTGGCGGCAAGACTGAATTCTGGGATTATAATCTGGAATCCTTCACGCTGATGGCGGGCCTCGCCGCCGTCACCTCCAAGATCAAGCTGTTCGGCACGGCCGCAACGCTGGTCATGCCGCCGGCTATCGTCGCCCGCATGGCGACAACGATCGATTCCATTTCCGGAGGCCGCTTCGGCATCAACCTGATCACCGGCTGGCAGCGGCCGGAATATAGCCAGATGGGACTGTGGCCCGGCGATGATTATTTCGGCGATCGTTATGAATATCTGGGTGAATATACGACTGTTCTGAAAGAGCTGCTGACGGAAGGCCAGTCGGACCACAAGGGCAAGTTCTTCCAGATGGACGATTGCCGCATGAAGCCGGTGCCGCAGGGTGATGTGAAGCTCATCTGCGCCGGTTCGTCCAATTCCGGCATGGCGTTCTCGGCCAAGTTTGCCGATTACAGCTTCTGCTTCGGTGTCGGCGTCAATACGCCGAAGGCTTTTGCCCCCACCAATGAGCGGCTGCTGGCGGCGACGGAAAAGACCGGTCGCGAGGTCAAGTCCGTCGTGCTGACGATGGTGCTTGCCGAGGAAAAATCCGAAGACGCCTGGGCGAAGTGGGAGCATTACAAGGCGGGTGCGGATGAGGACGCGATAAAGTGGCTCGGCCTGCAAAGCGCCGTCGACACCAAATCCGGCTCCGACACCAATGTTCGGCACATGTCCAATCCCGTTTCTGCGGTCAACATCAATATGGGAACGCTGATCGGCTCCTATGAGGAGGTGGCGGCGATGCTGGACGAGATGAGCGAAGTGCCGGGAACCGGCGGCGTGATGCTGACCTTCGACGATTTCCTCGAAGGCGTCGAAAAATTCGGCAAATATGTGCAGCCGCTGATGAAGAGCCGGGCGCATGTTCAGGCGGCACTGGAGGCAGCGGAATGAGCGAAGCCGTCGTGGCGGGTTACAAGGGGCCGGAAAGCCGTTCGGAAAGTGTCACACTTCCCGCAAGGCCGGAGCCGATTACCCTCAAACCCAGCGAGACCGCCGTTGTCGTGGTCGACATGCAGAATGCCTATTCGACCGAGGGCGGTTATGTCGATCTTGCCGGTTTCGACATATCGGGAGCCAAGGGCACCATCGCCAACATCAAGAAGACGCTGGATGCGGCGCGGGCGGCGGGCGTCCAGGTCATTTACTTCCAGAATGGCTGGGACAAGGATTATGTCGAGGCGGGCGGGCCGGGCTCGCCCAACTGGCACAAGTCCAATGCCCTGAAGACCATGCGCAAAAGACCGGAACTGCAGGGCCAGCTCCTGGCCAAGGGCACATGGGATTATGCCATCGTTGACGAGCTGCAACCGCAACCCGGCGATATTCTGGTGCCGAAGACGCGTTACAGCGGTTTCTTCAACACCAATATGGACAGCGTGCTGCGTGCCCGCGGCATCCGCAATCTGGTCTTCGTCGGCATCGCCACCAATGTCTGCGTGGAAAGCTCGCTGCGCGACGCCTTCCATCTCGAATATTTCGGGGTGATGCTGGAGGATGCCACCCATCATCTCGGTCCGGACTATATCCAGCAGGCGACGGTCTACAATGTCGAGAAGTTTTTCGGCTGGGTCGCCACCGTCAATGATTTCTGCGGCGTCATTTCGCAGGCCGCACCCGTCAGCGCTTGATATCCAACCACAAAGAGGAAAACGAAATGCCGAAAAAGATCGTCGTGCCTGCCGGTACCAGCAAACCCATCGCTCCCTTTTCGCCGGGAACCCTTGCCGATGGCGTGGTTTACGTTTCCGGCACGCTGCCCTTCGACAAGGACAATAATGTCGTGCATGTGGGCGATGCCAGCGCCCAGACGCGCCATGTTCTGGAAACCATCAAATCCGTCATCGAAACCGCCGGCGGCACGATGGAGGACGTGACGATGAACCATATCTTCATCACCGATTGGGCCAATTACCAGGCCGTCAACACGGTCTATGCCGAATATTTCCCCGGCGACAAGCCGGCGCGCTATTGCATCCAGTGCGGTCTCGTGAAGCCCGACGCGCTGGTGGAAATCGCCACCGTCGCCCATATCGGCAAATAAGGCGAAGCGGCAGATGATGCATTTCGAGGTTCATGGCCGGACGGATACCGGGGCGCCCACCATCCTGCTGTCTTCGGGGCTGGGTGGATCGGGCACTTACTGGACGCCGCAGATCGATGCCCTTTTCGATCATTTCCGCATTGTCACCTACGATCATCGCGGAACCGGCAGGACTGGCGGCGAGGTGCCGCTGGATGGCGGCATATCGGCGATGGCGGATGATGTGCTGGAAATCGTCTCGGCACTGAACCTCGAAAAATTCCACTTCATGGGCCATGCGCTTGGCGGCCTGATCGGCCTCGATATTGCGCTGCGGCGGCCGGGCCTTATCGACCGGCTCGTGCTTATCAATGCCTGGAGCAAGGCCGATCCGCATTCCGGGCGCTGCTTCGATGTGCGGATCGAGCTTCTGGAGAAATCCGGTGTCGAGGCCTTTGTCAAAGCCCAGCCGCTGTTTCTCTATCCGGCCGCCTGGATGTCGGAGCATCAGGAGCGGCTGGCGCGGGACGATGCCCATGGCGTTGCGCATTTTCAGGGCAAGACGAATGTGCTTCGGCGTATCGCGGCGCTGAGGGCCTTCGATGTGGACGCCCGGCTTGCCGAGATCGGCAACGCGGTGCTGGTGGTGGCGACGAAGGACGATCTGCTGGTGCCCTATACCCGCTCGCTGCGGCTGGCGGATGGTCTGCGGCAGGGCGAACTCTGTCTTCTCGATTTCGGGGCGCATGCGGTCAACATCACTGAGCCCCAGCTTTTCAACAGACGGCTTTTGCAGTTTCTGCTGCCGGCCCAGCAAACATTCTGACAGGATTTCTAAGACAATGACGACAGCACTCGACGACAAGGCACTTGCAGCACTTTTCACCGCGGCACGCACCCATAATGGCTGGGCTGACAAGCCGGTTGGCGACGAGACGCTGAGAGCGCTTTACGATCTGACGAAGATGGGGCCGACCTCGGCCAATTGCTCGCCGGCGCGTTTCGTGTTCGTGCGCAGCCAGGAAGCGAAAGAAAAACTGAGGCCGGCGCTTTCTTCGGGCAATCTTGAAAAGACCATGGCGGCACCCGTCACCGTGATTGCCGCCATCGATCGCGAATTTTACGAGAAACTGCCGATGCTGTTTCCGCATGCCGATGCCCGTTCGTGGTTCACGTCCAGCCCGGCCGTGGCCGAAGAAACGGCCTTCCGCAATGCCACGCTGCAGGCGGGTTATCTCATCCTTGCAGCCCGCTCATTGGGACTGGATACCGGGGCAATGTCCGGTTTCGACAAGGGCAAGGTGGATGCGGCGTTTTTCGCCGGCACGACATGGAAGTCCAATTTCCTGATCAATCTCGGCTATGGCGATCCGTCGAAGCTTTTCGGGCGGCTGCCGCGCCTTGGCTTTGAAGACGCCTGCGTGCTGGCTTGATGGCCTGTTAAGGAAGGATGGGTTAGATGCAGATGATGTCTCTTGAAAAGGAAGCGGAAATGGAGACGAAGACTGCACAAGAGCGCAGCCTCGATTATAGAAACGCCATGGCGCGGCTCGGTGCGGCGGTCAACATCGTCACCACGGATGGCGCGGCAGGCCGTGCCGGTTTTGCCGCGACGGCGGTTTGCAGCGTTTCCGACAATCCGCCAACGCTTCTTATCTGCCTCAACCGCAATTCTTCGGCTTACAGGGTGGTGAAGGCCAATGGCGTCGTCTGCGTCAACACGCTCGCCGCGCATCACGAAGTGCTGAGCACGCTTTTCGGCGGCAAGACGCCGGCGGAGGAACGTTTCGCCGCCGGCAGCTGGGGCGTGCTCGAAACCGGTGCCCCGGTTCTGGAAGACGCGCTCGTCTCTTTCGACTGCCGCATCCGCGAGGCGCATGACGGCGGCACGCATGACATCCTCATCTGCGATGTCGTCGATATGCGGATCAATAAGGGTGATGAGGCGCTGATGTATTTCAACCGGCGTTACCGGGTGCTTTGAGGGCGCTCCTTCGAGCCGACGGCTGGGCTTCTCCTCCGTCATCCTCGGGCTTGACCCGAGGATCCACAACATGACGCGCGATGGATCCTCGGGTCAGGCCCGAGGATGACGTCGAGGTGGTATAGCGTTCTCAAAAATCAATGGGCGTTCCCGGTCTCCCGGAAACGCCCTTTTCATTACTTGATCAGCGGCAGAAGATCATTGATCGATTTCTTCGCATCACCATAAAACATGCGCGTATTGTCCTTGTAGAACAGCGGGTTCTCGATACCGGAATAACCCGTGCCCTGGCCGCGCTTGGAGACGATGACCAGTTTCGATTTCCACACTTCCAGAACCGGCATGCCGGCAATCGGCGAGTTCGGATCGTCCTGTGCCGCCGGATTGACGATGTCGTTGGAGCCGATGACGATGACGACGTCGGTATTGGGGAAGTCGTCGTTGATCTCGTCCATTTCCAGCACGATGTCGTAGGGCACCTTCGCTTCGGCCAAGAGCACGTTCATGTGGCCGGGAAGACGGCCTGCGACCGGGTGGATGGCGAAGCGCACGGTCTTGCCGTCGGCGCGCAGCTTGCGGGTCAGTTCGGAGACCGCGGCCTGCGCCTGTGCCACCGCCATGCCGTAGCCGGGCACGATGATGACGCTGTCGGCGTCATTCAGCGCCGCGGCCACGCCTTCGGCGTCGATCGCCACCTGCTCGCCCTCGATTTCCATCGCCGGACCCGTCGTGCCGCCGAAGCCGCCGAGGATGACCGAGATGAAGGAGCGGTTCATCGCCTTGCACATGATGTAGGACAGGATCGCACCCGAGGAGCCGACCAGCGCGCCCGTGACGATCAGGAGATCGTTGCCGAGCGTGAAGCCGATGGCCGCTGCCGCCCAGCCGGAATAGCTGTTCAGCATCGAAACGACGACAGGCATGTCGGCGCCGCCGATGCCCATGATCAGGTGATAACCGATGAAGAAGGCGGCGAGCGTCATCAGCACCAGCGTCCATGCGCCGGCGCCGTTGCAATACATGATGAGCAGCACGAGCGACAGGATCGCAGCGCCGGCATTGAGCAGATGTCCGCCCGGCAGCTTCTTCGCCTTGCCGTCCACCTTGCCGGCAAGCTTGCCGAAGGCGACGACCGAACCGGTGAAGGTGACGGCGCCGATGAAGACGCCGAGGAAGACCTCGACCTTCATGATCGCCAGTTCAACCGGCGTCTTGTGGGCGAGAATGGCGGAAAAGCCTGTCAGCAACGACCGCGCGGTCTCATCGAGCGAGGCGACATGCGCTTCCTCGATATGGGCGTTGAAGCCGATGAAGACGGCGGCAAGACCGACGAAGGAGTGAAGGGCTGCCACAAGCTGCGGCATTTCGGTCATCTGTACGCGGCTTGCGACGAAGTAGCCGAGAACGGAGCCGCCTGCCAGCATCAGCAGCACGACGAGCCACTGTCCGACGCCCTTGCTGATCTCAGGGCCGAAGACGGTGGCGACGATGGCGAGACCCATGCCTGTGATGCCGTACCAGACGGCGCGTTTGGCGCTTTCCTGTCCGGAAAGGCCGCCAAGAGAAAGGATGAAAAGAACGGCTGCGGCAACATAGGCCGCGGAAACGATACCAATGGTCATTGAATGTCCCCTACACGGCTCAGGACTTCTGGAACATGGCGAGCATGCGCCGTGTCACGAGGAAACCGCCGACGATGTTGATCGTCGCGATCAGGACGGAAAGCGAGGCGAGGATCACCACCAGCCAGTTGCCGGAACCGATCTGCAGCAATGCGCCGATAATGACGATGCCGGAAATCGCGTTCGTCACCGCCATCAGCGGCGTGTGCAGCGAGTGGCTGACATTCCAGATGACCTGGAAACCGACGAAGCAGGCAAGCACGAAGACGATGAAGTGGCTCATGAAGCTTGCCGGCGCGAAAGCGCCCACCAGAAGCAGGATCGCCGTACCGATGGCCAGCAGGCCGACCTGGCTTTTCGTCTGCGCCTTGAAGTCCGCATGTTCCTTGGCATGCTTTTCCTCGGGCGTCAGTTCTTTTGCTCTTTCCTTCGGCTTCTGCGCGGCAATGGCCTGGATTTTCGGCGGCGGCGGGGGATAAGTGATTTCACCCTGATAGGTGACCGTCGCGCCACGGATGACGTCGTCTTCCATGTTGTGAACCGGCTTGCCGTCCTTTGCGGGCGTCAGATCGGTCATCATGTGGCGGATATTGGTGGAATAGAGCGTCGAGGCCTGTGTGGCCATGCGGCTCGGGAAATCCGTATAGCCGATGACGATGACGCCATTGTCGGAAACGACACGGCTGTCGGGAACCGTCAGATCGCAATTGCCGCCGCGTTCGGCTGCAAGGTCGATGATGACAGAACCCGGCTTCATCATCGCTACCATGTCGGCGAGCCAGAGTTTCGGGGCGTCGCGGCCCGGAATGAGCGCGGTGGTGATGACGATATCGATCTGCGGCGCGAGTTCGCGGAATTTTTCGAGCTGCTTCTCGCGGAATTCCGGCGAGGAGGGGGCGGCATAACCGCCGGTGGCGGCGCCGTCCTGCTGCTGATCGGCGAAATCGAGATAGACGAACTCAGCGCCCATGGATTCGATCTGTTCGGCCACTTCGGGGCGAACGTCGAAGGCATAGGTGATGGCGCCGAGCGAGGTGGCCGTGCCGATGGCGGCAAGACCGGCGACGCCTGCGCCGATGACCAGCACCTTGGCGGGAGGTACCTTGCCGGCGGCGGTGACCTGACCGGTGAAGAAGCGGCCGAAATTATTGCCGGCCTCGATTACTGCGCGATAACCGGCGATATTGGCCATGGAGGACAGCGCGTCCATCTTCTGGGCGCGGGAAATGCGCGGCACCATGTCCATGGCAATGACATTTGCGCCCTTTTCCTTGGCCTGCTCCAGAAGGTCCTTGTTCTGGGCGGGATAGAAGAACGAGATCAGCGTCTTGTCCGAAGACAGGCGATCAATCTCCGACGTTTCCGGCGGACGAACCTTGGCGATGATGTCGGAACCGGCGTAAAGCGCATCGGCGCTGTCGACGATCGTCACACCGGCTGCGCGATAGGCGTCGTCGGAAAAACCCGCCGCCTTGCCTGCACCGGTTTCAAGAATGCAATCATATCCGAGTTTCTGCAAAGCTTGCGCGCTGTCGGGCGTCATGCCGACGCGCGCCTCGCCCTCATATAATTCCTTAGGCGTCCCGATTCTCAAAATGGCTCTCCCTCTGCCTGATAATATAGGGGGGTCATAACCTATTCAGGGGGGCTTTGTCTCCATATTGATTTTGTCTTGCCTGCGACGGAATGACAGCCCGCTGCGACAGTCTTGTTCGATATGTGGGCGCATCGCGCAATAAAAGAACCCGGCGCTTCAGCGCCGGGTTCCGAAAATGTCAAACGGGGTGTGGCTCAATCCATGGCGTGGATATCGCGATCCTTGGTTTCCGGCAGGAACAGCAGGCCGACGACCAGCGTGATGCCCGCGAAGATGATCGGGTACCAGAGACCGTAATAGATGTCGCCCTTCGCCGCGCTCATCGCAAAGGCGGTGGCCGGCAGAAGACCGCCGAACCAGCCGTTGCCGATGTGGTATGGCAGCGACATGCCGGAGTAGCGGATGCGGGTCGGGAACAGTTCGACCAGCAAGGCCGCGATCGGGCCGTAGACCATCGTCACGTAGATGACGAGGACGGTCAGAACCGCGATGATGACGACCCAGTTCACGGCAGCCGGATCGGCCACCATGGAGAAGGCGCCGCCGCCTGCCACGGTGTAGACGGCCATTTCCGCGGCACCAGCGGTTTCTGCCGGCGTCAGCAGCTTGTCCGCCACCAGCTTGTCGGTCGCGACCATTTTCTTGTCGGCAGCGCGAACGGCCTCCGCATTGAGGTTAAGCTCCGGGTTTGCGGCAATGAAGGCATCCAGTTTCGCGTCCGGCACCTGTGCCGCGCCGCGCACCAGCGGGTAGCCGCCATCGTGAAGCGCCATGTTGACCTGCTTCTGGAAGGCCTTGTCCTTGGCTGCCGCATCGGCGCCGGCGGCGGCCGCGTCATAGCTGGCGATGGTGGCGTCGCCGATCTTGATGCTGGCTGGCTGGCCGGCTGCTCCTGCAACCACGTCATAGGGAACGGAGTTGCGCGTCAGGAACGAGGTGGCGATATCGCAGGATGTGGTGAATTTCGCCGTGCCCGTCGGGTTGAACTGGAACTTGCAGTCGCCGGGGGCTGCGGTCACGGTGGCGCGAACGCTGGACTGGGCTTGTGCCAGCGCCGGGTTGCCGGCCCATGTCAGTGCCTTGAACAGCGGGAAGTAGGTCAGCATGGCAAGGATGAGACCCGCCATGATGATCGGCTTGCGGCCGATCTTGTCGGAAAGCCAGCCGAAGATGACGAAGAAGCTGGTGCCGAGGATGAGTGCTGCCGCCACCATGATGTTGGCGGACTGTCCGTCGACCTTCAGAATGCTCTGCAGGAAGAACAGCGCGTAAAACTGGCCCGTATACCAGACAACGGCCTGGCCGATGACGGCGCCGACAAGCGCGATGAGCGCGATTTTGGCGTTTTTCCACTGGCCGAAGGCTTCGCTGAGCGGGGCCTTCGAGGTCTTGCCCTCTTCCTTCATCTTCTTGAAGGCGGGGGATTCGTTCATTTTCAGACGGATCCACACCGATACGCCGAGCAGCAGAACGGAAACGAGGAAGGGAATGCGCCAGCCCCAGGCGGCGAAGGCTTCCTTGCCGAGGGCGAACTGCACGCCGAGGATGACCACCAGCGACAGGAACAGGCCGAGCGTCGCCGTCGTCTGGATCCACGAGGTGTAATAGCCCCTTCGGCCGTTCGGCGCGTGTTCGGCGACGTAAGTTGCCGCACCGCCATATTCACCGCCGAGCGCCAGACCCTGCAGCATGCGCAGCACGATCAGGATGATCGGGGCGGCAATGCCGATCTGCGATGCGCCCGGAAGGACGCCGACGAGGAATGTCGACACGCCCATGATGAGGATCGTGATCAGAAAGGTATATTTACGGCCGACAATGTCGCCGAGGCGGCCGAACACCAGCGCGCCGAAGGGACGCACGAGAAAGCCGGCGGCGAAGGCCAGCAGCGCGAAGATGTTGCGCGTCGTTTCCGGATATTGGCTGAAGAAGTTCGCGCCGATATAGATCGCGAGCGAGCCGTACAGATAAAAATCGTACCATTCGAAGACTGTTCCGAGAGAAGAGGCGAAAATCACCTTCTTCTCTTCACCCGTCATTGGACGGGCGGCGCCGCTCGCGGCTGCAATATCTGCCATTGTCTGTCCTCCACAGATGTCCCAATTGGCGCATTGCGGAGCCCATCTCTCTCCTCCGGACTCACCTTGCGGCTGCAATGCGCGGAGTGTGAGAGTGACAGAAAATTAACCCCAATAAGAGCGATGCTTTCGGATTATGACTTTAGTCTAATGTGAAGCGTCCCGAAAATGTCGCGCAGCTGATTTTGACTTTTGTTCAGGTGGCCTCGTCAAGCGCCTTTTTTCTTGACACAATCAAGAAACCTTCTAATAGCTTTCCGCGAAGAAGGAGCATCACCTTGCGCATGCATGTTGCAGACATGTTCGTCATGGAAGGACCGGCACAATTGGCCGGCGATGATCCGCGCCTTTCTTATTCTATCCGAATTACGGCCAAAACGACGATTAAAACCGTCTGACGTCTCTGGCCACCGCTCTCTCCCCGGTTTGGCCGGGGATCGAGGAAGCCGCGATCTGATGCGGGTTCCCCACCTCACCAAAAAGAGGAGAGACAGAAAGAGAGCTTGATCATGGGTTTCAAAGTTGCAATTGCAGGCGCCACCGGCAACGTCGGTCGCGAAATGCTCAATATCCTGGCCGAACGCGGTTTTCCTGCCGATGAAGTCGTGCCGCTTGCTTCCGCCCGCTCCCAGGGCACGGAAGTCTCCTATGGCGACCGCACGCTGAAGGTTTCGAACCTCGAAAACTACGATTTCTCCGACACGGATATTTGCCTGATGTCGGCCGGCGGCGATGTTTCCAAGAAGTGGTCGCCGAAGATCGGCCAGCAGGGCTGCGTCGTCATCGACAATTCGTCCGCATGGCGCTACGACCAGGACGTTCCGCTGATCGTTCCGGAAGTCAATGCCGATGCGGTCGCGGGCTTCACCAAGAAGAACATCATCGCCAACCCGAATTGCTCCACGGCACAGCTCGTCGTCGCGCTGAAGCCGCTGCATGACTTCGCCAAGATCAAGCGCGTTGTCGTCTCCACCTACCAGTCGGTTTCCGGCGCCGGCAAGGAAGGCATGGACGAACTGTTCCAGCAGACCCGCGCCGTCTTCGTGGCCGATCCGGTGGAAGCGAAGAAGTTCACCAAGCGCATCGCCTTCAACGTCATTCCGCATATCGACGTCTTCATGGAAGACGGCTACACCAAGGAAGAGTGGAAGGTTCTGGCCGAAACCAAGAAGATGCTCGATCCGAAGATCAAGGTAACCTGCACGGCCGTGCGCGTTCCGGTTTTCATCGGCCATTCGGAATCGGTCAATATCGAGTTCGAAAACGAGATCACCGCCGATCAGGCCCGTGACATCCTGCGCGAAGCGCCGGGTTGCCTCGTCATCGACAAGCGCGAAAACGGCGGCTACATCACTCCGGTCGAATCCGCCGGTGAGGACGCGACCTACATCTCGCGCATCCGCGAAGATGCGACGGTCGAAAACGGCCTCAACCTGTGGGTTGTTTCCGACAATCTGCGCAAGGGTGCGGCTCTCAACGCCGTCCAGATCGCCGAACTACTGATCAATCGTGGTTTCATCAAGCCCCGCAAGGCGGCTGCCTGATCCACGATACGATTTTTTAAGGTTCGTTAAGTATAACCCGTCTGTTCTGTGTGGGGCAGGCGGGTTTCATAATTGGCGGTCATCACGGCCAGTTTATTTGCAGGCCTTGCTGCCGAAAGGCAATTTAGGCCGCCAAAAGACAGTTTTGGCACCTGAATCATACAGTATTGACGGTTTGGTTCTCGGGAAAAATTCCCCAAAGGATATCGAAGGCAGATTTTGATGCGGGCAATGAAGGTAATTCTGGCTGGTGTGGCCATGGTTTCGGTTCTGGCAGCGACGCCGGTTATGGCTGCGCAATGCGGCAACACTTCGGCGGGCTTCGATGCCTGGGTCAGCGCCTTCAAGCAGGAGGCGGCGGGCCGCGGCGTCAGCGCCTCGGTGCTCGACCGTGCTTTCTCCGGCGTCTCCTACAACCAGGCGACGATCCGCGCCGATCGCGGCCAGCACAGCTTCAAGCTGTCCTTCGAACAGTTCATGCAGAAGCGCGGCGGTCAGACGATCATTTCCCGCGGCAAGACCATGAAGAAGAACAATGCCGCGCTGTTTGCCTCCATCGAGCGCGCCTATGGCGTGCCGGCCGGTCCGCTGCTCGCCATCTGGGGCATGGAAACCGGTTTTGGCGGTTTCATGGGCAACCAGCACACGCTTTCCGCCGTGGCGACGCTCTCCTTCGACTGCCGCCGTTCGGATTACTTTACCGAGCAGCTTTATGCGGCCCTGAAGCTCGTCGGCAGCGGTTCGCTGAACGTCAATGCCAAGGGTGCGGCCCATGGTGAAATCGGTCAGACGCAGTTCCTGCCACTGAACGTCGTGCGTTACGGCGTTGATTTCGACCGCGACGGCCGTATCGATCTCGTCGGTTCGCGCGCCGATGCGCTGGCCTCCACGGCCAATTTCCTCGTCGGTCACGGCTGGCAGCGCGGTGCCGGTTATCAGCAGGGACAGGCGAATTACGCGGCCATCCAGGGCTGGAACGCCGCAAGCGTCTACCAGCAGGCCATCGCCTTTATCGGCAAGGCGATCGACGGCCAATAAGGCCGTTTTCTAAGAGCCAAAGTTTCACTTCCGCCATGCCGGACTTGATCCGGCATCCAGCCACGGCGTTTCCGACAGAGGTTCTCCGCATGATCGACGTCATCCTCGGGCTTGACCCGAGGATCCATTGCGCGTCAGGATCGTGGATCCTCGGGTCAAGCCCGAGGATGACGAAGGAGAGGTTGGTAGCCGAAGGAGGGTTGGTGGCCGAAGGAGAGGTTGGTAACCGTTGGTACTTGGCTGATACGACCTCGTCGCTCCTTTAACCTAAAACCTGTTTCTCACAGGTCCGGGCGGCGAAAATCGCCCGTTTTGCCATCCATCACCCACAATTCGCCGGTCGAGATATCGAACCATGCGCCGTGCAGCTTCACCTTGCCGGCGGTTTCCTGTGCCTTCACGAAGGGGAAGCCGCGCAGGTTGGCGATGGAGTTGCGGATGGAAACGCGTTCCAGCGCCGTTTGACGCTCGGAGGCGGTCATGACGTCATTGCTCTGGATCTGCTCGGCCGCCGACTTGACCATGTTCATCCATTTACCGATGAAATCGCCCGGCGACAGCGGCTCGAGATTGGGATCGAGTGCTGCCTGAATGCCACCGCAGCGGCCGTGGCCCATGACGACGATATCCTTCACCTTCAGAACCTGTACGGCATATTCGATAGCCGCCGAAGTAGCGTGATATTGCCCGTCGGGCTCGAAGGGCGGCACCATGTTGGCGACGTTGCGGACGACGAAAAGCTCTCCCGGTCCGCAGTCGAAAATGGTTTCCGGCGCGGAGCGGGAGTCACAACAGGCAATGAACAGGGTCTGCGGCTTCTGTCCGGTATCGGCCAGAACGCGGTATCTTTCGCGTTCGTCGACATAGCGGCCGCTCATGAAGTTCTTGTAGCCGTTGAGAAGTGTTTCCGGAAAATCTTTCATCTATCGCAGTACCGTTATGCTTGGACCAAGATCACGGGGCGAACCTGGCGCGTTGAAGACCAATCCTTTAGAGCATTTTCGCTTTTCTTCGAACCGCGAAACCGCTCCGATTTCCTGTTGCCGCATTTCCGGACGGAAAACCAAGGGCCACTTTTCCTGGAAATGCTCCAGCCGCTATTTGCGCTTGCTGCGTGAAGGATGCAAGAGATGACGCATCTGCACCATGGCCATGGGTGTGGAGAGACTTGAAGAGTCCGTCTCCAGCGTCAGTTCGTTCATCTCGCGTTTTTTGGTGCGGGCCAGAATTTCAAACACGCTGGCGGTTGCGAGCTGCAGCGCCTTTTCATCGTCCAGCCCCTCCAGCAGGCGGGCGAGGAACAGCGCCGACATCAGGTCGCCGAGGCCGTTCGGCGCGTTCTCTATGGCGCGATGTTCGGCAAGCAGGGCGTGCCGGCCGCTGAGATAAAGATTGCCGGTGCCGCCCGTCATCATCGGCACGGCCGAGGTGACCAGCATTTTTGGCGGGCCCAGCGCAAGCGCGGCATCCATGATGGCATTGTTGGTCTCAAGTTCCGCGCCGCTCATCCAGGCCAGTTCGTAACGGTTCGGCGTGGCGACGGTGGCAAGCGGGATGAGGTGGTCGCGGATGGCTTCGGCGGTCTCGAGCGGAATGTAAAGCCCGCCCAGGTCGCCCATGACCGGGTCGCAGGCGTAGATCAGCGACGGGTTCTTTTCCTTCAGATTGCGGATCAGCCTTGCGACGGAACGCACCTGCGCCGCGCTGCCGAAATAACCGGTCAGGACAGCCTTGACCTCGCCGATCCATTTGGCGTTTTCGAGGTCGGTCATGGCCTTGTCGAAATCGTCGTCCTGAAAGCGCATGCGGGTGGAAGGGCCGTGGCCGGGATGCCAGGGCATGACGATGGTCGGCACCGCCCAGACGGGATAACCGAGTGTCTCCAGCGCGAAAACGGCGGCACGATTGCCGACGGAACCACGCATGACATGGCTGGAAATGACGATGACGGCGCCCTGTGTATTTTCCTGCATCACGGCCTTCTTGCTTTCAAACGAGGCAGAAAGCCCGCAAGTGCACCCCGCCTTGCCACTGCCCAAAGATCAAGATGCGCTCTCATGACATATCGCAAGGCCGGTTTCTACCTTTAATCCCGCAAGGGTCTGTCCCGCAAAAGCATGGCGTGGTCAGCTTCTTTGTCTCTGCCGGCGCGACCTGCCTGTCATTGCGAGATTGCCGAAGTACTCTATAGTTGTATTCATGCTCGATCTCGTCATTGCCTATTGGCCGCATATCCTTGCCGTTCTCTCCATTTTGATGGGCACCGTGGCGGCCGTGCATGCCACGATGACGAAGGAGGAGGTCCGCTCCGCGCTTGGCTGGGTCGGCGTCATCGTGCTGTCGCCCATCATCGGCGCGGTCATCTATGCCATTGCCGGCATCAACCGCATTCGCCGGTCGAACATCACCCAGCAGCGGTCCTTCATGCAGGACGAGATCATGGATCGCGTGGCGCGTCTGGATGCCGGCGGCGACATGATAGCCGCGCGCTTCGGACGCCGTTTCGAGGCGATGAAGACGCTGGGCGACCGGGTGACACGCCATGCGCTGACGACCGGCAACGGCATCGAGCCGCTGGTGACGGGGGATGCCGCCTATGCTGCCATGCTGGAGGCGATCGGCGAGGCGAAGCGGTCGATCATTCTCGAAACATATATTTTCGACAATGACCGGATCGGCGCCCGCTTTGTCGCTGCACTGGAAAGGGCGAAGTTCCGTGGCGTGGAGGTGCGGGTGCTGGTGGATGCGGTGGGTGCGCGTTATTCGGTGCCGAGCATCCTGCCGACGCTCAGGGAAAAGGGCATCGTTTGCGATGTCTTCAACGGCAATGTCATCATGGGGTTGCGGCTGCCCTATGCCAATCTGCGCACCCACCGCAAGATCCTCGTGGTGGACGGTCGCATTGCGTTCAGCGGCGGCATGAATATCCGCGAGGGTTTCACCCAGGAATTCGGCGGCGAAAGCCAGTCGCACGACACGCATTTCAAGATCACCGGGCCGGTTGTATCGGATTTTTTCTCCATCGCGGCGGAGGACTGGCGTTTCACGACAGGGGAGCTTCTGGATGCGCCGGTCTGGGATATCGCCATTCCCGATGGCGTACCGGGCTCGCAGATCGTTGCCCGCGTCTGCTCCTCCGGGCCGGACAAAAGCATCGAGACCAGTCACAAGATGCTGATGGGCGCGTTTTCCGTCGCGCGCTCCTCCATTCTCATCATGTCGCCCTATTTTCTCCCCGATCGGGAGCTTATTTCGGCGCTCATAACCGCAGCGAGGCGGGGAGTCGTGGTGGATATCATCGTGCCGCAAAGCAACAATCTGGTGCTTGTGGACAGGGCGATGACGGCGCAGTTCGACCAGATGCTGAAGAATTACTGCCGCATCTGGCGGGCGACGGGGGCTTTCAATCATTCCAAGCTGCTGGTGATAGACGGGCGCTGGAGCTACATTGGTTCTTCCAATCTTGATCCCCGTTCGCTGCGCTTGAACTTCGAGATCGATCTCGAAGTCATGGATGAGGAATTCGCCGCGACAATCGGCGAGCGCATCCGGGATGCACGGGCAACCGCCTTGCCCGTCCGGCTCAGCGAACTGAATGCGCGGCCATTCGTTGTCCGTTTTGTGGAGCGTGTCCTGTGGCTCGCTTCGCCTTATCTTTAGAGTGCGGTGCGTCCGACAGGGTGCTGCGCGAGACCGGAGGCATAAACGCGTGAAAAAGAACGGTTTGCTGGATGATGAAAAAACGGCCTTGACGAAAAACACCAGCCTGTCCGCCTTCGTCATGCAGTCGCTGCGCGACCGTCGCCAGCGCCAGAATGCGGCGCCAGCGACGAAAGACCATTCCCACCCCGTCATCGCCTCCTACAATGTGCATAAATGCGTCGGCCGCGACCGCAAGTTCGATCCTGACCGCACCAGCCGCGTTATTCAGGAAATCGGTGCCGATATCATTGCCCTGCAGGAGGCGGACAGCCGTTTTGGCGAGCGGACAGGCCTGCTCGATCTCGCCCGGCTGGAACGGGAAAGCGGCCTTGTTCCCGTGCCGGTGCAGGCCGGCGTGAAGGCGCATGGCTGGCATGGCAATGTCGTGCTGTTCAAGGAAGGGGCGGTCAGGGATGTGCATACGCTGAAATTGCCGGGGCTGGAGCCGCGCGGCGCGCTCGTCGTGGAGCTGGATCTGAAACGCGGCGGCACGCTCAGGGTCATCGCCGCCCATTTCGGGCTTCTCCGACATTCCCGCGCCCAGCAGGCGAAAGCATTGATCGGCCTTCTGGAAGCACGCAATGAATGCGCGACCATTCTCATGGGGGACCTGAATGAATGGCGTCTCGGCAACGGCTCGTCGCTCAATACGTTCCGGGATGCTTTCGGCGGCCTGCCGCCGGCAGTGCCGAGTTTTCCGTCCAACCTGCCGGTGCTGGCGCTCGACAGGATCATCGCCAATCGTGAAGGGCTGATCGAGCAGGTGGAGGCCCATGACAGCGCGCTGGCGCGCATCGCCTCGGACCACCTGCCGCTGAAAGCCGCGATCCGGACCGACCTGCTTCCGGCCTGATCCTGCTGCGGCACGGTGTGCCGCGAGCAAAGGTGAAAGCGGGCCGGCTTAAACCCGTTGCGCCGCCGTCATGTGACTGCGCGAGCGTGCTTCCAGCAAGGATGTGCGAATGGCTTCCATCAGCCGCTCGCGATTGTTTCTGGTCTTGCCTCTGTCGAGATTTTGCGCGGAAAGCGCGAGATCAAGACCCTCATGCATCACTATCGAATAGGCAACGATCGTTGCCCAGTTCTCGTAGTCCTGCTCCATCATGTCGCCCCTGAACTAAATCATTTAGTCCGAATCACCCTGTTCTTGGGAATTTACCACAAAATACAAAGCATAAAATAGCATCGTTTCTTGCCGTTCTGTCGAGCTGGTGCGGATATATTGATTTTTGACAGGTTCAATGCGGGACAATATAGGTGATTTTTTCACTTAAGCATTTGAAACTGATTCTATTTCAGTGGAGTCGCATAGACGTTTCTACCATGAAAAACGCCGCGCATCTGATGATGCGCGGCGGGCTTGCTTTGAAGGTGGCGGTGGATGGGAGTGTGGTCTCAGCCGGCCTTTTCGAGCTTGTAGTCCGAATTGGCCGGTTCTTCCTGCTTGTGCTGGATGAGCGGGCGGTTGCCCGCCAGCTTGCGCACCAGCACATAGAAAACCGGTGTCATGAAGATGCCGAAGAAGGTTACGCCGATCATGCCGGAGAACACCGCGACACCCATGGCGGCGCGCATTTCAGCACCCGCACCGGTGGAGATGACCAGCGGCACCACGCCCATGATGAAGGCGAGCGAGGTCATCAGGATCGGGCGCAGGCGAAGCCGGCTTGCCTCGATGGCCGCCTGAAGCGGCGTTCGTCCTTCAAATTCCAGCTCCCGGGCGAATTCCACGATCAGGATCGCGTTCTTCGCCGAAAGACCCACAAGGACGACAAGGCCGATCTGCGTAAAGATGTTGTTATCCCCTCCCGTCAGCCAGACGCCTGTGAGGGCCGCAAGGACACCGAGCGGGACGATCAGGATGATCGCGATCGGCAAAGTGAGGCTTTCATATTGCGCAGCGAGCACGAGATAGACGAGCAGCAGTGCAAGCGGAAAGACCACGATGCTGGAATTGCCGGCCAGAATCTGCTGGTAGGTCAGGTCCGTCCACTCGTAATCGACGCCGGCGGGCAGGGTTTCGGCGAGGATTTTTTCAATCGCCGCCTGTGCCTGTCCCGAGGAGAAGCCCGGTGCCGGTCCGCCGTTGATATCGGCCGCAAGGAAGCCGTTATAGCGGTTGGTACGTTCCGGTCCCGTCGTCGCATCCACCTTCAAGAGCGTCGAGAGCGGGATCATCTGACCCGTTGCCGAACGCACCTTCAGGCGGCCGATATCTTCCGCATGGGCGCGAAACTGCGAATCTGCCTGCACCCGAACGCTGTATGTCCGCCCGAAGGCGTTGAAGTCGTTGACATAGAGCGAGCCAAGATAGATCTGTAGCGTCTGGAACACGTCGCTGACGGAGACACCTAGCTGTTCCGCCTTGGCGCGGTCGAGATCGGCAAAGAGCTGCGGCACGTTGATCTGGTAGCTGGAGAAGATGCCCGCCAGCTCAGGTGTCTGATAGGCCTTGCCGATCACCGCTTTCGTTGCTTCATCGAGCGTCTGGTAGCCGTAGCCGGCGCGGTCTTCGATCTGCAGCTTGAAGCCGCCCGTCTGGCCGAGGCCGTTGACCGGCGGCGGCGGGAACATGGCGATGAAGGCATCCTGAATGCCCGCATATTTCTGGTTCAGCTGCATGGCGATGGCGCCGCCGGAGAGCTCCGGTGTCTTGCGCTTTTCGAAGTCATCGAGAACCGCAAAGACGATGCCGGAATTGGAGCCAATGGTGAAGCCGTTGATCGACAGGCCCGGGAAGGCGATGGCGTGGCTGACGCCGGGTGTTTCCAGGGCGATGTCGCTCATGCGCTTGATGACGTTTTCCGTGCGGTCAAGCGTTGCGCCATCGGGAAGCTGGGCAAAACCGATCAGGTACTGCTTGTCCTGCGCCGGCACGAAGCCGCTCGGCACCGTCGTAAACATGCCGTAGGTGGCGGCCACCAGCGCCATATAGACGATCATGACAAGGCTCTTTCGCGTCACCAGCCCGCCGACGGTCTTGCCGTAGCCGTTCGATGCCGCGCCGAAGGCACGGTTGAAGCCGCGGAAGAACCAGCCGAGGATTTTGTCCATGAAGCGGGTCAGCCAGTCTTTCGGCGCGCCGTGTTCCTTCAGCAGCAGAGCGGCAAGGGCGGGCGACAGCGTCAGCGAGTTGATCGCCGAAATGACGGTGGAGATGGCGATCGTCAGCGCGAACTGCCGGTAGAACTGACCGGACAGGCCGGAGATGAAGGCAAGCGGTACGAAGACGGCGACCAGAACCAGCGCAATCGCGATGATCGGGCCGGACACTTCGCGCATGGCCTTATAGGTGGCGTCACGCGGCGAGAGTCCGTTTTCAATGTTTCGCTCGACGTTTTCGACGACCACGATGGCGTCATCCACCACGATGCCGATGGCCAGCACAAGGCCGAACAGCGTCAGCGCGTTGATGGAGAAACCGAAGGCATACATGACGGCGAAGGTGCCGATGATCGAAACCGGAACGGCGATCAGCGGAATGATCGAAGCGCGCCAGGTCTGCAGGAAAAGGATGACGACAAGCACCACGAGGCCAACGGCCTCGAGGAGTGTGTCAACGACCTTCTCGATGGAGGAGCGCACAAATTTCGTCGTATCGTAGACGATCTCGTATTTCACACCGTCAGGCATTGCCAGCTGCAGATTGTCCATGGTGGCACGGACATTGTCGGCGATTTCGATGGCGTTGGAGCCCGGAGCCTGAAGCACGGCGACAGCCACGGCAGGTTCGCCGTCGAGCAGCGAGCGCAGCGTGTAATCGGCCGCACCCAGTTCAATGCGGGCGACATCGCGCAGGCGGGTGATTTCACCATTGGCGCCGCTCTTGACGATGATGTTGCCGAATTCTTCCGGCGTCGTCAGACGGCCCTGGGCATTGACGTTGAGCTGCAGGTCGACACCATTAGGGCTTGGCGAAGCGCCGATGACGCCGGCTGCGGCCTGCACGTTCTGCTGGCGGATGGCGTCGGAGACGTCGCTGGCGGCCAGATCGTGTTCGGCCACCTTCTGCGGGTCGAGCCAGACGCGCATGGAATAGTCACCGGCGCCGAAGACCTGCACCTGGCCAACGCCTTCGATGCGGGCAAGCCGGTCCTTGACGTTCAGCGTCGCATAGTTGCGCAGATAGGTGATGTCATAGGCGTCGGTCTTCGAGACGAGGTTGACGACCATGATGAAGTCGGGCGAGCTCTTGACTGTCGTGATGCCGAGCGCGCGGACTTCCGCCGGCAGGCGCGGTTCGGCCTGCGACACGCGGTTCTGCACCAGCTGCTGCGCCTTATCGGGATCGGTACCGAGCTTGAAGGTGACGGTCAGCGTCAGCACGCCGTCAGAGGTTGCCTGGCTGCCCATATAGAGCATGTCCTCGACGCCGTTGATCTGTTCTTCCAGCGGTGTCGCGACGGTTTCGGCGATAACGGTCGGGTTCGCGCCGGGATAGGTGGCGCGCACGACGACGGATGGCGGAATGACTTCGGGATATTCCGAAATCGGCAGGGCGCGCATGCCGAGAAGGCCTGCCACCACGATCAGGATCGACAACACGCCGGCGAATACCGGCCGGTCGACAAAAAATCTGGAAATATTCATATCCAGTCCCTCTCCGGGTCTTTGGGAATGCGAAGGCCGTTCCGGCGGCAATTCTGCCGCCGGTGAAGGCCGGTTCTGTCTGAAGGGGCGTCTCGCGAAAGCGCGGGACGCTTACTGATCAAAGAGGCGGGTTACTGCGAGGCAACCTTGTCTTCCGCCTGCGGTGCGATGGTGGCACCGGGACGGATGCGCTGCAGGCCGTTGACGACGATCGTATCACCGGCGGCAAGGCCGCTTTCGATGATGCGCTGGCCATCAGCCGGTGCGCCGGGCTTGATCTGGCGGTAGCTCACCTTGTTTTCGGCATCGACCACGAAGACGAAACGCTTGTCCTGATCCGTGCCGATGGCGCGGTCGCTGATGACGATGCGGTTTTCCGGCTTCGGTTCGCCCATGCGCACCCGCACGAACTGGCCGGGAATGAGCCTGCCATCCGGATTTTCGAAGACGGCGCGGACACCGATGGTGCCGCTTGCCGAATCCACCTGGTTGTCGATCAGGTGCAGCGTGCCCTTGATCGGCGTGCCTTCATCCGAAAGCGTGCCGATTTCCACCGGGATCTGTTCGAGAGCCGGCAGGGCGCCGTCCGTCTGCGGCAGTTCGGCAAGGGCCTTGGCCACCACGCCTTCGCTGGCATTGAAGCTGGCATAGATCGGGTTGACCGATACCAGTGTCGTCAGCGCCGGCGATGTGGAGCCGGCGGCGACGAGGTTGCCGGCGGTGATTTCAATGCGGCCGACACGACCGGAAACCGGGGCGAGGATTTCGGTGTAACCAAGATCGAGCTGCGCCGTGGTCAGTGCGGCGCGGGCGGCGCGAAGCTGGGCTTCGGCATCCGCAAACGAGCTTTGACGCTGGTCGAGATCGCTCTGGGAGATGGTGCGATTGTCGGAAAGCCGGCGGCCACGGTCGAGTTCCGTTTTCGCAAGGCTGACCTTGGCTTCAGCGGAAGCGACCTGGCCCTCAGCGCCGGCAACGGCGGCCTGATAGGGGGCGGGATCGATGGTGAAGAGGGGGTCGCCTTCCTTCACCAGCGCGCCTTCGCGGAAATGTACGGCCTTGATCTGGCCGGCGACGCGGGAGCGGATCTGCACCCGGTCAACGGCTTCGAGACGGCCGGAAAATTCTTCCCAGCGCATGACGTCACGGCTTTCAACCTTGGCGACGGTGACCGGGATTGCCGGTGTTTCGGCAGGCGTGGAAGCGGCCGTCGCATCGCGGCTGGTGGGCAGGTCGAAAAACAGTGCTGCGGCTGCAACGGACATAGCAAGCCCGATACCGGCGCCCGTCAGGGCCCGGCGCTTTGTGTTCAGCGTCATGGGTTTCTCCTTGGCTCCCGATCAGGAGCCGGTCAGTTTATCTATCTCTTTGTTTCGTCGCACGATCCGGACGTAAAACCGCTACGCACTTTTACTGGACATGCTCAAACTCTTTAGTTCTGTCGCATTTCCGGACGGAAAACCGGTGGCCACTTTTCCTGGAAATGCTCTCGATGCGGTATTCAGTGTCTCAACTGGTCAACGAAGGTCTTGAACTCCGAACAGACGGATGAGACCCATCCGCCGCCCTCTCCTTGATAAAGCCCCGTCCAGCCGACGCCGGCGGGGAAAACATGGCTCCGGACACTGACACCGGAGGCGATGAGCCTGTCAGCATAACCGACCGTTTCGTCGCGCAGAGGGTCGTCCTCGGCGGTAAAGATCAGTGCCGGCGCCACCCGGTTCAGCCGCGTGCACTGGCAGGGCGCGGCATAGGGGTGGAAAAACCCGCACGCCTTGGCAAGGTAATGGCTCCAGCCATCGGCCCAGCGCTGGCGCATGCCGATCCTGTCCGCGTCGCGGAAGGATTCCGTCGTCATCATCGGGTCGATCATGGGCGACAGAAGAATCTGGCCTGCGAGTTTGCCCGGCATGCGGTCACGGGCCTTCAAGGCAAGCCCCGCCGCCACATTGCCGCCAGCCTCTTCGCCGGCCACGAACAGCAGCGATTTCGCGCCGCCATAATGCTTGCGGTCCCGACTCAGATGATCGAGCGCCTCATAGGCGCAATCGATGACCATCGGAAACTCGTTGCCGGACGGCTTGCTGTAGTCGGCTTCCACGACCACTGCGCCGCTTTCCGCAAGCGCGCGGGCCACCGGAAGCTCGGGGCAATTGCCGCCCGGCTCGATACCGGGTTCCAGAAACGATCCGCCGCGCAGATAAAGCACGACAGGCGGATGGCTGCAGAGGCAGGAACCTTCATAACGGCGCACGGAGAGCTTCGACGCGGACGTCTCGCTACCCATATTTTCCCAATGCGCGTTCATGACTCCAGATCCTTTGCGCCACCACTTAAAGCGTGTTGCGATCCTTCGGATACGCTCCTGCGCTTTAAGTTTTTATCTTGCCACATGTCGTCACCGCAAAACCGCAACGCGCTTTTGCGCGACATGCTTGAGGTGGATCATATTGCAAAATCTGAAATCCATATTATTGTTCGGATCGAAACGATCAAGCATGCAAAATTGAAAACACTATTCCGAAATCACGGATAATCATATCTCCGAGGCAGTGAATGGATCAGCTCTCCGCCATGCGGGTTTTTACGCGGGTCGTGGAAACCGGCAATTTCAGCCGCGCCGCCACCGCGCTGAACATGCCGAAAACCACGGTTACCAATATGGTGCAGGCGCTGGAGGCGCATTTGCAGACCACGCTTCTCAACCGCACCACGCGGCGGGTGATGCTGACAACGGACGGCGCTCTCTATTATGAGCGGGCATCACAGATTTTATCGGAAATCGAAGAGTTGGATGGCAGTATGTCCAGCGCGCAGGTGCAGCCCTCCGGCCGGTTGCGGGTGGAAATGGCCGGTGTCTTCGCGGACCTGGTGGTTATCCCACATCTTTGCGAATTTTACCAGCGTTATCCGCAAATCCGTCTCGACCTCGGCGTCGGCGACCGTCTGGTCGACTATATTGCCGAAAATGTTGACTGTGCGCTCCGGGTCGGCGTGCTGCGCGATCAGTCGCTGATTGCCCGTAAAGTCGGTGAACTCCGGTTCGAGACCTTCGCCTCGCCCTTCTATATCGAAAATTTCGGCATGCCGCGCGAACCGGAGGATCTGGAGAAGGATCATTATTCGGTCGGCTATCTCAATGCCACCACCGGCCAGATCATGCCGGCCTCCTTTGACAACGGCGTGCGCAGCGTCGAGCTGACCCCGAATTATGTCGTCTCGGTCAATGACAGCCGCACCTATCTCAATGCGGCTCTGGCCGGCATGGGCATTGTGCAACTGCCCGTCTTCATGGTGAAGGATGCGCTCTCGCGCGGCGAGCTGGTGCCGGTGCTTTCCGAATGGCGGCGCGAGGCCATGCCGATCTATGTGGTTTATCCGCAGACCCGGCATGTGACCAACAAGGTCCGCGTTTTTGTCGACTGGCTGGCGAAGCTGGTGCACGGGCTGGTGTGAGGCGACCAAACACTTCCGGCGCAATCACCGCCCGACCCTTGCGGCGACGAAATCGATGAAGGCGCGCACACGCGCGGCCAGATGCTCGTGGCCGGCATAAACGGCGTGGATCACCTCCATGTCCTCGGCATTATAGTCCTCAAGGACAGGAACGAGCAGGCCGGCCTTGATATCCGGTTCGATATGAAATTCCCCGACCCTTCCCAGTCCGAGACCCGTCAGGCAGAGCCTGCGCATGGCCATGCCGCTATTGACGGAGGCATTGCCGGTGATGGGGAGGCGGTAAACCTCGGCCGAACCGGGGTCGCGGAAAGGCCATTCGTTCAAACTGCGGCTGAAATTGAAGCTCAGGCAATTGTGACGGGCCAGATCCTGCGGTGTTTCCGGCATGCCGTGTTTTTCGATATAGGCGGGGGAGGCGACGATGACCCGGCGGACCTCTTTCAGCTTTCGCGCCTTCAGCGATGAATCGCCCATCGCGCCGGAGCGGATCGCAATATCTGTGCGTTCCTCGATCAGGCTGATGACGCCGTCGGTCAGCGAAATATCCAGTTCGATTTCCGGATAAAGCGACAGAAATTCCGGCGCGAGCGGCAGGAGATAACGTTCGCCGAAGCCCAGCGTGGCGTTGATGCGCAAAAGGCCGCGCGGCACCACCTTGCCGCCGCTTGCCACGATCTGCTCGGTCTCGGTTATGTCGGCGAGAATGCGCCTTGCCCGCGCAAGATAGACTTCGCCCTCCGGTGTGAGCGTGACAAGCCGGGTGGAGCGGGCCAGCAGCCGGGTGCCGAGGCGGTCTTCGATACGTGTGACAAGCTTGCTCACCGCCGAGGGTGAAAGCTTCAGCCTGCGCCCGGCAGCGGAAAAGCTGCCGAGTTCCGCCGCCGCCACGAAGACTTCCATTTCTCCGGCCCTGTTGTCCATCGCCGCACCACCTGTGAAATCAATTCAAAGGTATTTATCCGATCTTGCCGATTATCATGCAAGTCCCCTTCGCCCATATTGCGTCCATAGATTTGATCCAACCGGACAGCATCGCTGTCGCTGTCCAAATGATCCAAACCGACAGCGTCGCTGTCCAGAACGCCCGCGATCCCGCTCCGGGCGGAGAGGTACTCATCATGCCATTGGCCATATTTGCCCTGACGATCGCGGCCTATGCGATCGGAACAACGGAATTCGTCATTGTCGGCCTGCTGCCGACGGTGGCGACCGATCTTCACATCACCCTGCCGCTTGCCGGCCTCATCGTCAGCGTCTACGCGCTGGGCGTCACCTTCGGTGCGCCGATCCTGACGGCGCTGACGGGCAGGATCGAAAGAAAGCCGCTGCTGCTGGGCCTGATGGCCCTGTTCATCATCGGCAACAGCGCCGCGGCACTGTCACCCAGCTATGAGATGCTGCTCGTTGCCCGCGTCATCGCCGCCTTTGCCCACGGCGTCTTCTTCTCGGTCGGCTCCACCATCGCCGCCGATCTCGTGCCGGAAAACCGCCGCGCCTCGGCCATTGCCATGATGTTCATGGGGCTGACGGTCGCCATCGTCACCGGCGTTCCACTCGGTACCTATATCGGGCAGGTCTTCGGCTGGCGTGCGACCTTCTGGGCCGTTGCCGCCCTTGGCGTCATTGCCTTCCTGGGCATCGCCACGCTTCTGCCGAACACGCTCAAAAAGGCGCCGCCGGCGAGCCTCTTCGATCAGGTCCGGGTTCTCGGTTCCGGCCGGCTGCTTATCGTTTTCGCCATGACCGCGCTCGGTTACGGTGGCACCTTCGTCGCCTTCACCTTCCTTGCGCCGATCCTGCAGGATGTCACCGGTTTCTCCGAGAAAAGCGTCAGCCTGATCCTCGTGCTTTACGGCATCGCCATTGCCGCCGGCAATATTGGCGGCGGCAGGATCGCCAACCATAACCCGGCCAGGGCACTGATCGGCCTCTTCCTGGCGCAGGCCATCGTACTGCTCGTCTTTTCCTTCACGGCCGTTTCGCCGGTTCTGACGCTCATCACGCTTGCCGCGCTCGGCTTCCTGTCCTTCGCCAATGTTCCCGGCCTGCAGCTTTATGTGGTGCAGCTTGCCAAGGAACATCGCCCCGGCGCCGTCGATGTCGCCTCGGCGCTCAACATCGCCGCCTTCAATCTCGGCATCGCCATCGGCGCATGGCTCGGCGGTCTGGTGGTGGAATCGCCGATGGGTCTTGCCGCAACCCCCTGGGTCGGCGCCATCCTCGTCGCCGTCGCCCTGCTGCTGACCCTCTGGAGCAGCGCGCTCGACCGCCGCGCCGCGCTGACGCTGAAAACGGCCTGAGCCTTCATAAATCCCCGGCCGCTCCCAATCCGGCCGGGCAACCTCAAAGGAGAAAATATATGTTTGATGTCACCGCAAATGGCGCTTCGATCCCGGCACTCGGTTTCGGCACGTTTCGCATCCCCGGTCCCGATGTGTTGCGCATCGTTCCCCATGCGCTGAAGGCTGGTTTCCGCCATATCGATACCGCCCAGATTTATGGCAACGAAGCCGAAGTCGGTGAAGCCATCGCTGCTTCGGGCGTGGCGCGCGGCGATGTGTTTCTCACCACCAAGGTCTGGGTCGAAAACTACAGGCACGATGCCTTTCTCGCCTCCGTCGATGAGAGCCTGAAAAAGCTGAAGACCGATTATGTCGATCTGCTGCTTCTGCATTGGCCGAACGAGGCGGTTTCGCTTGCCGAACAGATCGGCGCGTTGAACGCGGTGAAGGAAGCCGGCAAGGTCCGCCATATCGGCGTTTCCAATTTCAGCACGGCGCTGATGGCAGAAGCGGTGAAGCTTTCCCGGGCTCCGATCGTGACCAACCAGATCGAATACCACCCCTATATCGATCAGGACGTGGTTATCGCCGCTGCCAAAGCTGCCGGCATGTCGGTGACGGGTTATTACGGCATGGCCGATGGCAAGGTGTTTACCGATCCGGTGCTGAAAGAGATTGCCGCAGGCCGTGGCAAATCGGTGGCGCAGGTGGTTCTGCGCTGGCTGGTGCAGCAGCAGGATGTCGTTGCCCTTTCGAAAACGGTCAGCGAAGCCCGCGTCGATGAAAATCTCGCCATCTTCGATTTCGAGCTTTCAGCCGGTGAAATGGCGGCGATCCGTTCGCTCGCCACACCGGATGGCCGCATCGTCTCGCCGGAGGGGCTTGCGCCCGTCTGGGATCAGGCTGCCTGATGACAAAGACCGGGGAGGGGATGCTCTTCCCGGTTTCCCGATGCGTGGAAAAGCCTCGTCCATTCTGCACGGCGACGCGTTTTACAGCCCGCGGAAACGACGGGGCTCCCATCGGGGCGGTGAAAACCTATCTGCCTGATCTGGAAATTTGGAGCGGGCGAAGGGATTTGAACCCTCGACCCCAACCTTGGCAAGGTTGTGCTCTACCCCTGAGCTACACCCGCTCAAATCCACCGGTCCGGGGTAGTTCGCTGAACCGTGGGCCGCCGAAGCGGCGACGGGTGCTATATCGCTCAATCGATTTTGGAATGCAACAGTTTCTTTTGCGGTTTCGGTGGAAATCCATCTGCCCGCGGATTTATCCGAAATCTGGCGGGCGTCACGGGCAGGAGCACCGGGGGGATTTCTGCTGAACATATTGTTTCAGCTGGTTTTTATGGCTCTCTCACATGGAGGGCAGCCAGCGGACAGGCCAGAAAATAACCTATTTACATTTGGTTAAAATCTGATTCGACAAGTGATTCGTTCGGGTGTACAAATTCCCTGTCCACGAAAAAATCGAAACGATATTGGGAACGATACTTGGCATATCATCATCGGGAGGATGAGCCTTGTCGTACGCAGCTTTTGAAAGAGTTGGCGCACAATTGTCGCCAGAGCAGATCACCGATCTACAGAATATTTTCGATGGCGTATGTTTCGAGTGCCTTCAAGATCGCAGCAGCCATGTTGCCAATGAGTGCGCAGCGGTTCTGATCCGCAGCGCCCAGCGCGGTATTCTCGACCATGAAATGTTGCGCGATATAGGACTTGCGGTCTTACGTCGGCATTGATTTACGCCATTCCGTTAAAAAAGCGCCCGGGGCATCTCGGGCGCTTTGCTGTTTGTGAGGCGCGAGCCGTTTCCGCTCAGTTCTTTTCCTGCACATGCGCTTCGAGGAACCAGAGCGATTTGTCGAGATCGCGCGAGGCGGCGGTGAAGATGTCAGCCGTCGTCGGGTCGCCGGCCTCGTCGGAATCGTCGATTGCCTTGCGGATCATGTTGGCGACCTCGCCATAACGCTCGATCAGAGCGTCGAGATGATCGTGGATCTTGTAGATATCGGTCGGATAGGCCTTGAGCTTCGTCGTCGAGGAGACGGATTGCAGGCTGCCGAGCGCCGTGCCGCCAAGCTGCACGACGCGCTCGGCAATCGTGTCGCCGTGATTGTCGAGCTGGGTGCGGAACGTGTCGAGAAGTTCATGCACGGCGATGAATTGCGGGCCCTTGAGGTTCCAGTGCGCCTGCTTGGTGACGAGCGCAAGGTCGATCACCGAGGCCAGCGATTCGTTCAGAATGCCGATCACGGTCGACTTGGCGTTGGAAGGCAGGTCGTTCTTCGTCTTGTGCGTCTTCATCGATGTCTCCTGAAGTTGCGGACGGAATGCCGCTTTGGAAAAGTCCGTCGTTTAACGTCCGGGCCGGTGGCCCTGTTCCATGTTAGGCAACATGACAGCGAAAATCCTGCACAATCATCATGTCATTCGTAAAACAGGCAGATTCGCCGGCCGTCTATCTCATTGACGCGGATCGGCATGTCATAGATATCCTCAAGAATTTCCGGACGGATGATCTCCTCCGCCCGCCCCTGATGGCAGATGCGGCCCTCGCGCATGGCGATGATGGTATCCGAATACCAGGAGGCGAAGTTGATGTCGTGCAGCACCAGAACCACGGTCTTCTTCAGCTCGTCGGCGGCGCGGCGCATGATCTTCATCATGCTGGAAGCATGTTTCATGTCGAGATTGTTGAGCGGCTCATCGAGCAGCACATAATCCGTGTCCTGACACAGCACCATGGCCACGAAGGCGCGCTGGCGCTGGCCGCCGGAAAGCTCGTCGAGAAAACGGCTGGCAAGGGGTTCGAGATGCAGATATTCCAGCGCCCGGTCGATATGGACCTTGTCCTCGATGGTGGGGCGGCCCTTCGAATAGGGGTAGCGGCCGAAACCGACGAGATCGCGCACGGTGAGGCGTGAGGAGATATGGTTGTCCTGCCGCAATATGGAGAGCCGCTTCGCCAGCGTATCGGAAGGGGTTTTCGTGACATCCAGACCGTCCACCGTCACGGTTCCGGCGTCCATCGACATCAGCCTTGCGACAATGGAAAGCAGCGTCGATTTTCCCGCCCCGTTCGGCCCGATGATGGAGGTGACGCCGCCCGCCGGAATGGAGACGGAGACGCCGTCGACCACGAGGCTGTCGCCATAGGATTTGCTGATCTGACTGGCGATGATCATCGCGCACCTCGCTTCAGAATAAGACCGATAAAGACGATGCCGCCAAGAAATTCGATGATGATCGAGAGCGCCGTATCGAAAGCGAAAATCCGCTCCAGCACCACCTGCCCGCCGACAAGGCAGATCACGGCAATGAGGATCGCCGCCGGCAGCACATAGGCGTGTTTGCCGTTGCCGGTGAGATAATGGGCAAGGGCGGCGACCAAGAGGCCGAAGAACATGACTGGCCCGACCAGCGCGGTTGAGACGGCGACGAGCACCGAGACCAGCACGAGGATGATGGTGACCGTGCGCTTGTATTCGACCCCGAGGCTGATGGCTGTCGCGCGGCCGAGCGAGAGAACGTCGAGCGTGTGCATCAGGCGCAATCCGATGATGGTCACCACGCCGATGATGATGGCGGAAACGGCAAGAAGGGTGGGATCGATGGAGTTGAAGCTGGCGAAGAGCACATCCTGAAGCACCGTATATTCATTGGGGTCCAGCACGCGCTGCATGAAGCCCGAGAGGCTGCGGAAAAAGATGCCAAAGACGATGCCCACCAGCACCAGCAGATGCAGGCTGCGTTCCGCGCCGACGAAAAGCCAGCGATAGAGCAAAGCGGAGAAGGCGACGAGCAGGGCGGTCTCGGCGAGAAACTTCACCTGCGGATCGATCATGACGACGGTGGCCGAACCGAAGACGAAGATCAGCCCCGTCTGCATCAATACGTAAAGTGAATCGAAACCCATCACCGACGGGGTGAGGATGCGATTGTTGGTGACCGTCTGAAACAGCACGGTGGAGACGGCGATGGCATAGGCCACCAGCAGCAGCGACAGAAGCTTGATGCCGCGAAAGGGCAGCACGAAACTCCAGCTGCCCTTTGCGCCAAGCGTCATGAAGGCGGCAATGGAGATGAGTGCGAAAGCCGCAAGCACGATGAGAACGGTTTTTGCCCGCCGGTCGGGATGTCTCTCACGCATGGTGGCGTTTCCGCAGCAGGAGATAGAGGAACAGCGCGCTGCCGATGACGCCGACCACGGTTCCGATCGGTATTTCGTAAGGCGCGCGCACGGTGCGGCCGATGATGTCGCAGGAGAGAACGAAGACCGCGCCGAGCGTCGCCACCCAGGGCACGGAGCGGCGCATATTGTCGCCGATCATCAGGCTGACGACGTTCGGCACGATCAGGCCGAGAAAGGGGATCATGCCGACCGTGACGACCACGACGGCGCTGACCAGCGAAACGATGGTGAGGCCGAGCGCCATGACGCGGCGATAGTTGAGGCCGAGATTGGTGGTGAAATCGCGGCCCATGCCGGCCACGGTAAACCGGTCGGCGGCGAGATAGGCGGCGATGGCCAGGATGAAACCGACCCACAGCAATTCATAACGGCCGCGCAGCACGCCGGAAAAATCCCCCGTCATCCATGCGCCGAGCGATTGCAGGAGATCGAAACGATAGGCGAAGAAGGTGGTGATGGCGGAGATGACGCCGCCCAGCATGATGCCGATCAGTGGCACCAGCAGCACGTCGCGCAGCGGCACTTGCCGCAGGATACGCAGGAACAGCGCGGTGCCTGCCAGCGCAAAAACGGCGGCCACCAGCATCTTGCCGAAGATCGGCGTGTCCGGCGCCAGCAAGGTCACGACCAGAAGGCCGAGGCCGGCGGATTCGGTGGTGCCTGCCGTCGAGGGCTCCACGAAGCGGTTGCGCACCAGCATCTGCATGATGAGACCTGCAATCGCCATCGAGCTTCCGGCCAATATCAGCGCCAGCGTGCGCGGTATGCGGCTGACCAGCAGCACGCGCAGCGCATCCGTGCTGGTATCAGGCGCAAAGAGCGTGGCCAGCGAGACGTTGCTGACGCCAACGAACAGGCTGGTGATGGCGAGCACCAGAGCCAGAAGAAGGGCAAGGATGAGAGACAGGGATTTCACGTCGATGGTGTTTCGAAAATGGCAGAGGTTTTCAGCGATCCTGCAGCTTTCCGGGAGAGCGCCAAACTTTCCACCGTCATCCTCGGGCTTGACCCGAGGATCCACAGGCTGTTGCTAACGATCGATCCCCGGGTCAAGCCCGAGGATGACGTCGCGTGTGGAGCAGCCTCCGAGAGCGCGTGTGAAGCAGCTTTCACAAGCCGATGCCCTGCGGTCTTTAAGACTTCTTCTCGGAGACGGCCTTGTAGACCTGATCGAGCAAAGTGGTGAGCGCGGTATAACCGCTGCTGACGATATAGGCCACCTGCGGATCGAGATAGACGATCTGCTTTTTCTTCCAGGCATTGGTCTGGTGCACCAGCTCGTTGTCCAGCACCTGCGCGGCTGCCTTGCCGGGGTCGGTGGCGCGACCGATGCCGGCGTCGCGGTCGATCACGAACAGCCATTCGGGATTGACCTCGGCGAGATATTCGAAGGAGACGACATCGCCGCGGTCGAAGCGGTCATCAATATCTGCGGCAACCGGCTTGAAACCGATTTCGGTGTGCAGCCAGCCGGTGCGCGAGCTCGGGCCATAAACGCCGACCTTGCCGGCATTGGTGACGAGGATCATCGCCGTACCGGAATTGGGCGCGATTTCCTTCAGCTTCGCCACCTTTTCATCGATCGCGGCATCGAGCTTCTTGGCTTCCTCCTGTTTGCCGAAGATATCGCCGAGCTTGGTAATGTTGGCCTTGACGCTTGCGATGAACTCCTTGGAATCGACCGACATGTCGATGGCCGGCGTGATCTTCGCGACATCGGGATATTTCGCCCGCGAGCGGCCGCCGACGATGACGAGATCGGCCTCGGCCGCATTGATCGCCTCGTAGTCGGGTTCGAACAGTGTGCCGACCTTCAGATATTTGCCATCGGCATATTTCTGCAGATAGGTCGGCAGGTTGGAGCCGACGACACCGGCGGGTTCGACGCCCAGCGCATCGAGATTGTCGAGCGAGGGAATATCGAGAACCAGAACCTTCTTCGGCGCCGCCTTCAGCACGGTCTCGCCCTGCGCGTGCTTGATCGTCATTTCCTCAGCGCTCGCAGTCATCGCGCCGAGGCTGAAGGCCGCTGCCGCCAGCAGCCGAACGGGGAAGGTGAAGTTGATGGCCACTTATATGTCCCTTGCACTATGTTCCGAGCCGGCGGGAGGTTGTTCCGCCGGGTTAACTTGATGTTGGCGATCAGCTTTATTGGCAAGGTCGGCGGAAATCAAAATTATGTTTTAGAACGGTTCTGAATTGCGGTGAGCGGGAAATGTGGGGCAGTGAAACACGCGCTCATCTCTCCCCGTCATCCTCGGGCTTGACCCGAGGATCCACTGCGGCGGGGTTGATGGATCCTCGGGTCAAGCCCGAGGATGACGTCGAGGGTTGAGCGAGGATCGGCGCCAGTGCCGTGTGCCATCTTCGGGTGCGCGGCATGTGACGGCGCGGGCGTGCCCCGATGGTGGGGCAGACCCGGCTTGTCCCTGCGCAATTGCATTCCGAACGTGACTGCCGTGTTTTAATCCGGCGGCCAGTCGCCGACGATGTCGCGCCTCTCCAGCTTCAGCGATCGGTCCGGCTGAACACGATAGGTTTCAATCGCATACCGTCCATCGTCCATGACAAATTCGTTGCTGAGCGTGCTGCCGATGGGGGATTTGGTCAGCTTGGTGCGGGGCTGTCCGCCATAGGTGATGCTGCCGGGAATGGGCTCGACATCGGGGGCGGTGGTGCAGCCGGTAAGCGCCAGAACCATCATGATCGCGATCGTGCGCATGTTTTTCTCCTGCGGTTGGCGCAATTCTATCATGGGCGTGCGCGCATCACACATCCCGTTGGCGTGAATAAAAAAGGCCCCGCATCCGAAGATACGGGGCCAGTTGCCTTGGGAGGTTCCTGGTTTCTCAGTCCTCGTTGGCGGCAAGCTGGGTCAGCACTTCGCCACGGCCGCGGATACGCATGATCAGCGGAATGATAAAGGCGGCGGCCGCAACGATGAACAGGCCAACGGCGATCGGCGAGGTGAACAGCACCGTCGGGTCGCCCTGGCCGATGGCGAGCGCGCGGCGCAGCTGCTGCTCGGCGAGCGGGCCGAGGATGAGGCCAACGACCGCAGGCGCAATCGGATAACCGAAGATGCGCATGATGTAGCCGAGGATACCGAAAGCGAGCAGCATGCCGAGTTCGAAGACCGACGGGTTGGCGCCGATGGTGCCGAGTGTCGCAAACAGCAGGATGCCGGCGTAAAGCCATGGCTTCGGAATGGTCAAGAGCTTCACCCACAGGCCAACGAGCGGCAGGTTGAGCACCAGCAGCATCAGGTTGGCGATGAACAGGCTGGCGATCAGGCCCCAGACGAGCTGCGGATTGGTGGCGAACAAAAGCGGGCCGGGCTGCAGGCCATATTGCTGGAAGCCGGCGAGCATGATGGCGGCGGTCGCCGTCGTCGGCAGGCCGAGTGTGAGCAGCGGCACCAGCGTGCCGGCGGCGGACGCATTGTTGGCGGCTTCCGGACCGGCCACGCCTTCGATGGCGCCATGACCGAATTCTTCCGGATATTTGGTCAGCTTCTTTTCGGTGGCATAGGACAGGAAGGTGCCGATTTCAGCACCGCCCGCCGGCATGGCGCCGATGGGGAAGCCGATCAGCGTGCCGCGCAGCCAGGCTTTCCAGGAGCGTGCCCAGTCCTGCGCGCTCATCCAGACCGAGCCCTTCACGGCTTCGACCTTGTCCGGGCCGGTGCTGCCCTGCGCGACGATGAACAGCGTTTCGCCGATGGCGAACATGGCAACCGCAAGCGTCGTCACTTCCACACCGTCGAGCAGATCGGGAATGCCGAAGCTCATGCGGGTCTGGCCGGTCAGCTGGTCGATGCCGACGATGGCGAGCGCAAAACCGATGAACAGCGAGGTGAGACCGCGCAGTGCCGAATCCCCGAAAGCGGAGGATACGGTGACGAAGGCGAGAACCATCAGCGCGAAATATTCACGCGGGCCGAAGACCAGCGCCAGCTTGACGATATAGGGCGCGATGAAGGCAAGCGCGATGGTGGCGATGAGGCCGGCGACGAAGGAGCCGATGGCGGCGGTGGCAAGGGCCGGACCGCCTCTGCCCTTGCGGGCCATCTTGTTGCCTTCGAGTGCGGTGACGATCGAGGCGCTTTCACCCGGCGTGTTGAGCAGGATCGAGGTGGTCGAGCCGCCATACATGCCGCCGTAATAGATACCGGCGAACATGATGAGCGAACCGGCGGGATCGAGCCTGTAGGTGACGGGCAGAAGCAGCGCCACCGTCAGCGCCGGGCCGATGCCGGGCAGGACGCCGACGGCGGTGCCGAGCGTGACGCCGATCAGCGCATAGAGCAGGTTCATGGGTTGGGCGGCAACCTCAAGACCGTGCAGCAGGAATTCAAAGGTACTCATGGACAGATGTCCCCCAAGTGGACCCGATGGGCGGGCGGAACGGCTGGCGTATGCGTCATCGCGCGCCTGCGGTTTCCTGTGATCTCGAATTTTGGTCGGAATGGCTGTTAGAACAACAGCCGTTCCAGAGGCCCGGCGGGCAGCGAAAGCTGCAGCAGCCGCGCGAAGATGAACCAGATGAAGAAGCTGAGCGCGATGCCGATGGGGATCGAATACCAGAGCTTGCGTTTACCGAAGGCACGCGCCGTAAAGGCGAAAAGCAGGCCGGTGGCGATGGAAAAACCCGCGACGTTGAGCAGCAGCATCTGCGCGGCAAGGCCGGCGACGACCCAGATGACCGGGGCGATTTCCTGCTTGTCGCGTTCGGGAAAATCACCGCGCCAGGCCTCAATGGCCGTCCAGAGCGCCAGGCCGACAAGACAGAAACCGATGGCGTAAGGCACCGTCGCCGGGCCGACCGGCGAATAACCGGTGACGCTGGCGAGGCGGGCGCTGTCCCAGAAGATCACTGAGGCGATGAGAACGAGGAAGACGGCGATCGCCAGCGCCGCCCAGTCAGGGCGGCGCTTTTGATGCTCTAGAGGGTTGGAACCCTGGCTCATTTTACCAGTCCGATGTCTTTGAGGATGGCGGCGGTGGCGTCGGTGTCCTTGGCAAGCTGTGCCTTGAAGTCGTCACCGGCGAGATAGGTATCCATCCAGCTCTTGGTCTTCAGGGTTTCCTGCCACTTGGCGGACTTCACCAGCTTTTCGATGTCGGCATTAACGGCCTTTTCCTGTTCCGGCGTCAGGCCGGGAGGAGCGGCGACCATGCGCCAGTTCTGGACGACGACATCGAGACCGCTTTCCTTGAGCGTCGGGGCATCGACGCCTTCCAGCTTCTCTTCGCTGGAAACGGCGAGCAGACGCAGCGTGCCGGCCTTTACCTGGCTTTCAAATTCGCCATAGCTCGAAATACCGGCCGTAACCTGCGAGCCGAGGATCGAGGCAAGGGCTTCGCCGCCGCCGGAATAGGCGATGTAGTTGATCTTGGTCGGATCGACGCCGGCCGCCTTGGCAATCAGGCCAACGGCGATATGGTCGGTGCCGCCGGCGGAGCCGCCGCCCCAGGACACGCTGCCCGGGTCTTTCTTCAGCTGGTCGACGAGGTCGCCGATGGTCTTCAGCGGCGAGGATGCCGGAACGACGATGGCTTCATATTCGCCGGTCAGGCGGGCGATCGGCGTGACTTCCTTGAGGGTGACGGGCGCATTGTTGGTGAGGATCGCGCCGACCATCACGTAACCGCCGACGATCAGCGCGTTCGGGTTGCCCTTCTGCTGGCTGGCGAACTGCGCAAGACCGATGGTGCCGCCGGCGCCCGGTACGTTCTGCACCTGAACGCTCTTGGAAATGCCTTCTTCCTGCAGCACGGTCTGCAGGGAACGTGCGGTCTGGTCCCAGCCGCCGCCGGGATTGGCCGGCGCGATGATGGTGTAGTCCGCCGCAACGGCCGGAAGAGCGATCACGCCCGCCAGAAATGTGCCGATAAGAAAATGCTTCACTTGGAAAACCCTCCTCAGGATGCCCTTTTGGGCGTCGTTTTTCGTTTATGCGGAAGGGATTTCAGACGCAGCCGTGCCGGCGCTGAAAACTCAGCGTGGAGCCTTGGCAATCGTCCTGGATTTCCTCCCGCATCTTCTTCCGCCTCCACGGAATGAAGAAGGATTGCAGAGCATCACAAAAAGCTGTCATCTAACTGACGCTACGCAAGTCCTTGCACATTTACTCTCTATTAATTTCCGCCGGGCGTCTACTGCGGCGTGTGGCGCCAAGCTGTCTTGAAGGGAAGATGGATTGTAATGGGGTTCACCGAGAGAGACTGGAATGTGGAACGCTCCGGCTTTGCGCTCAGGGGCAGTCTGTGCCTGCCCGGCTGTGACGGCCCTTATCCCATCGTCCTTATTCTTCAGGGAAGCGGCCAGGTCGACCGCGACGGCAATGTGGGCGGAAGCGGCGCCGGCCTTTACGCCAAGCTTGCCAGGGCGCTTGCCGGATATGGCGTTGCGAGCTACCGTTATGACAAGCGGGGCGCCGGCTCCAGCGGCGGCAATTTTCTCGCTGCCGGCTATCGGGACTTTGTCGAAGACGCCAAAGCATGCTGGGAGGCGCTCACCCTCGCGCCCTTTGGCGATCGCGGCCGCATGTACATGCTCGGTCACAGCGAAGGCACTGCCATTGCCGCCCAATTGGCGTCGAGCCTCGCCCACCCGCCGCGCGCTCTCGTCCAGCTCTGCCCCTTCGACGACAGCGCGGAAACCATGTTGATCAATCAGGCGGAAGGCATAGACCGCGAATTGCCCGGCGTGCCCGGCCTGCTGGGTATCCTGCTGCGCCTCGCGCGTCGTATCGTCGGCCCTTACGGCCAGCACATGCGGCGGAAGCTCGCGCATGTGCGCAAGCTTGACGGCGGCACCGTGCGTCTCGGCCCCACGCGCGTCAGCGCCCGCTGGCTGCGGGAATTGATCGATCTGGACGTCAACGGTCTCTACCGCGCCGTGCCTTGCCCCATGCTGCTGATCGCCGGTGAAAAGGACCTGCAATGCACCCCCGAAAGCGCCGAACGTCTGGCCCGGCTGGCTTTCGCACCGACGGAATTTCATGTGGTGCCGAACATGATCCATCACCTCTCGGTCCGTGAGGGGCAGCCGGCGCTTCTGGATATGCGCGATATCGATGCGCTTCCGCTCGCGCCGCAATTGCTGGCGCTTCTTGAAAGCTGGTTCGCCCGCGAAAGAGCCGAAGATTTGCCGCCCGAACCCGGCGTGCCTCCGTTATCTGAAGCGTATTGAACCTATTGCGAGCGCAGCGCCTCGTTCCAGCGCTCGATCAGGCGGCTGCGCTTGACCTGGTCCAGATAGACCATAAGCCCGGGGCTGACGGGGACGGGACGCAATTGCGCGCCGTGGATGGCCTGCATGGTGTTTGCGGTGTTCTCCCCCGCCACTTCCGGGCTGACGGCGGGAATCTGCAATTGCCGGGCCATGATCGTCTGGCCCTCCTTGGACATGAAGAATTCGAGGTAGCGGCGGCCGAGCGCCGGGTTGGCGGCGGCTTCCGGCACCAGCCCGATGCGTGACATGACGACGGTATAGTCCTTCGGCAGTACGATGCCGACATCGGGGTGGCGCGAGGCCCAGTCCGCCGCATAGGAGCCGAGAATATTGTAGCCCAGCACGAAGCGCCCATCGGACACGCGCTCCAGAATGGCCGAGGAGGTGGAATAGACCTTCACGCCCGCCGCGCCCATGGCCTTGATGACGCTCCAAATATCGCCGAACTGCTCCTGATCGCGCGACATGAACAGGAAGCCGACACCGGAACGCTCGATGTCATAGGTGGCGATGCGGCCATGCACCTCTTTCGCGTGGCGTTCGAGATAATCGACGAATTCGGCGCGGGTGGCCGGTGGCTTCTCCGTGGTGAAACTCGGCTTGTGATAAACGAAGACCGCCGGCTCGAAGGTCAGCGCGTAAGCCGTGTTGCGCCAGTTCGCCCAGGCCGGCCAGCGGGCGCTCATGGCGAGATCCGAGCGCTGGGCGTAACCGTCATTGCTCAGCTTCACCTGCAGATCCATGGCCGAGGAAAAGGCGAAATCGGCGGTCTTTTTGCCGGCGTCGGTTTCTTTGACGATGCGGTCGTAAATCTCGCCCGTCAGCATATCCTCATAATGGACGGCGATATCGGGATTGGCCTTCTGGAAACCCTCGATCATCGGCGTCGCCAGCGGTTCATCCAGCGAGGAATAGACCACCAGCGTTTCAGCATCCGCCTTGCCTGATGGGGCGGGAAAAACGGCCACCTGCGCAAGCGCGGGTGAGGCCATGCAAAGACAGAGGCAAAGAAGAAGGCAGATACGCATGGAAAAGATCATGCCGCAGGCGCTTGCCATTCACAAGCGCCGGAGCGGGATTGCGAAAGGTGTCAGCGGTTTTCGTTTCAAATCCCGCTCCAATTTTATAAGCCGGATCACGCTTCAAGTCATAAGTTTATCAAGCTTATGACTTGAAGCGTGATCGGCGGCTTGGTTAAACTTGCGCATGCTGCGGGAGGGAAGATTTGCGTATTTTGCTGGTCGAGGACAATCAGGTGCTGTCGGAGGGGCTGTCGGCGCTGCTGCGCGGCAGCGGTTATGCGGTGGACGTGGTTTCCGATGGCGCTTCCGCTGATGCGGCGATTGCGGCTGAAAGTTTCGATCTGGTGATTCTCGATCTCAACCTGCCGGAGATGGACGGCATCGAGGTGCTGCGCTCCATGCGTTCGCGCCAGGACAAGGCGGCGGTGCTGATCCTGACGGCGCGCGGCACGCCGGAGGAAAAGGTCAAGGGGCTCGATCTCGGCGCTGACGACTATATGATCAAGCCCTTCGATATCACCGAATTCGAGGCGCGGGTGCGGGTGCTGCTGCGCCGCAATGCCGGGCTGCGCTCCTCCGCCCTCAGTTTCGGCAAGGTGCTGTTCGATCTCAATTCCCGCACCTTTTCGGCGGATGGGCGACCGCTCGATATTCCCGCGCGCGAGGTGGCGCTGCTCGAAGTGCTGTTCATGCGGGCCGGCAAGGTCGTCGCCAAGGAAGCCATCGTGCAGTCGCTGACAGGCTTCGACGACGATATTTCCGCCAATGCCATCGAGCAATATGTCAGCCGCCTGCGCAAGCGTCTCGCTCCCCACGGGCTGACGGTGAAGACGGCGCGCGGTATCGGTTATTATCTCGAAAAGCTGCCGGAGATGGCTGAATGAGACAGGCCGCCTATTCGCTCAGGCGGCGACTTTTAGGCTGGCTTCTCATTTCCACCGCCATCATCGGCTGTGTCGCGCTCACCGATACCTGGCGCGAGGCGGTCAGTACCGCCAATGTCGTCTCCGACCGGGTGCTTTCAGGTTCGGCGCTCGCCATTGCCGAGCGGGTGGTGGTGGCCGAGGACGGCTCGCTGGAAGTCGACATTCCCTATGTGGCGCTGGAAATGCTGACATCGGCCGCACAGGACCGTGTGTTTTACCGGGTCGACGGGCCAAACGGGCAATTCCTCACCGGCTACCAGAACCTGCCGACGGTTGCGAACCCGGCGGGCGATATGCCCGTCTATCGCGATGCCGTGTTCCGCGATGAACCGATCCGCATCGCCGCCATCAGGCGTTTTGCCTCGACCGGCATCAATTCCGTGCCCTTTTCCGTCACGGTGGCCGAAACCACCATCGCCCGCAGCCAGCTGGCGCAGGCGATCATCCTGCGCTCCGCGCTGCGCCTGCTTCTGATGATCGTGGGCGCGGCGATCATCGTCTGGATCGCGGTGACGATTTCGCTCAGACCGCTTTATCGGCTCAGCGAAGCGATCGCCGAGCGCAGCCCGAACGATCTGCACCCCATCCGCCAGTCCGTGCCGGTGGAGGTGGAAAATCTGGTGGAGACGGTCAATTCCTTCATGGTGCGGCTGCAATCGGCGCTCGATGCGCTCCGGCATTTCACCGGCAATGCCAGCCACCAGCTGCGCACGCCGCTTGCCATCATCAGCACCCAGCTTGCGCTTTCCGCCCGTGCCGCAAGTCTTGAGGAGGCGCAGGCGGCGGCGCTGAAGGGCGGCGCTTCGGTGGCGCATGCCGAACATATCCTCGCCCAGCTCTTGCGCATGGCCAATATCGATGCGGCAGGCTCCAGCGAGAAACATGATTTTTCCGCCATCGACCTCGTAGCCGTGGCGCAGAATGTGACGGCCGATTTCGTGCCACGGGCGGCGGAGGCCGGCATCGATCTCGGTTTCGAAGGCGAGGGCGAGGCGATCATTCCCGCCGAGCCGCTTTTGATCGGCGAGCTGATCGGCAATCTCGTTTCCAATGCCATCAACTATGCCGGGCGCGGGGCGGAAGTCACCGTGCGCGTCGGCAAGGAGACGGCCGCCGTCTGGCTGGAAGTGGAAGATAACGGCCCCGGTATCCCCCCGGAAAAACGCGCCATGGTGCGCCAGCGCTTCGCCCGCGGCGAAGCCAACACCGCCCCCGGCGCCGGCCTCGGCCTTGCCATCATCGAGGAGATTGCCGGGCTGTTCGGCGGGCTGCTTACGCTGGAGGATGGCGCGGACGGGCGTGGGCTGAGGGCGCGGGTGGTGTTTGGTGGGGCGGCAAAGGCATCGTAGACTGCGGGCTTGTCAGGCGGCTGTATCCGCGGATGACTTCGCCACCAGCGAGAGCCTGTAGCCCAATGCATCAGCTACCTTGGCAATCGTTGCCAATTCAGGATTTCCTTCGCCGCTGAGCGCCTTGTACAAAGTCTGGCGGGGAAGGCCGGTCTGTCTGGAAAGATCGGTCATGCCCTTGGCCCGCGCCACGACGCCCAGAGCATGGGCAAGTTCCTGTGCGTCGCCGCTCTCGGTGGCGTCTGCTATGTAAGCCGCAAGCGCTTCGTCACTATCAAGGTAGCGAGCAGCATCGTAATCGCGTGTCACAAGTGGCATGTTCTCACTCCTTGAGCGCTCTGGCCAGTTTCTTGGCTTTGGCAATATCGCGGGTCTGAGACGCCTTGTCGCCACCACACAGCAATATGATGACGACATCGCCATGCCGGACAAAATAGACCCGATATCCGGGGCCAAGATCGATCCTGAGTTCGCTGACGCCTTCGCCAACGGGTTTCACATCTCCGGGATTGCCGTCTGCCAGCCGGTAAACGCGCCGTGCGATGCGGGCACGCGCCTGCACATCGCGCAGACCCGCCATCCAATCGGCAAACTCGTTTGTTTCCCGGATCGTAAACATGACCGAATGTAAACTGCGGTTGTCATTTCGTCAATGACGAAGGTTTCACCCCATCCGCTCGGAAGCATAACTTCCCGGGCTTGGCGGGAAGACGACGGTGCGGTTGCCGTTGATGAAGGTGCGGTGGTGGATATGGGCGTGGATGGCCCGGGCCAGCACCTGGCTTTCCACATCGCGGCCAAGCGAGACATAGTCGTCGGCACTCTGGGCATGGGTGATGCGCACCGTGTCCTGTTCGATGATTGGGCCTTCGTCGAGATCGGCGGTCACGTAGTGTGCCGTTGCGCCAATCAGCTTCACGCCGCGCTCATAGGCCTGCTTATAGGGGTTGGCGCCCTTGAAGGAGGGCAGGAAGGAATGGTGGATATTGATGATCTTGCCAGACATCTTGCGGCACAGGTCATCGGAGAGAACCTGCATGTAGCGCGCCAGCACGACGAGTTCCGTGCCGCTGGTCTCGATCAGGTCCATCAGCTGGGCTTCTGCTTTGGGTTTATTCTCCTTCGTCACCCTGATGTGGTGGAAGGGAATGTCGTGGTTGACGACGACCTTCTGGTAATCGAAATGGTTGGAGACGACACCGACGATGTCGATCGGCAGCGCACCGATCTTCCAGCGGTAGAGCAGGTCGTTGAGGCAATGGCCGAAACGCGACACCATCAAAAGCGTCTTCATGCGCTGGCCGTCCGGATAGATATCCGCCTCCATGCCGAATTTTTTCGCCACCGGCTGAAAGCCTTCGGTGATGGCCTGAAGGGAGGCGCCTTCTTCCGAAATGAAGGAGACGCGCATGAAGAACTTGCCGGTCTCGAGATCATCGAACTGCGAACTGTCGACGATGTTGCAGCCTTTTTCCGCCAGATAACCGGAAATCGCGGCAACGATGCCGCGGGTCGATTTGCAGGCTACGGTCAGAACATAGGATGTCATGCGTTTTCCCTCAAAGACGGCGCGCCGGCGTCAACCGGCGCAGTTCGGCGCGTTCCATAGCGCAGCTCGGCGGCGGAGCAAAGCGGCAAGACGAACACAGCCAAAGTCATAGGGCGGGAAAGGAGAGCGCGCCGTGCCGGAAGCGACATGGAATGTTCCATGGTCAGCACAGTTGAGGGCCAGCACGGCGGCGCGGGGTATTTTACCGGGGGGGCGTTACCGGCCTCAGGCGCGGCGCAGGCGCATGGCCGTGCGGCCGCGGCCGTCGATCAGTTCCAGCGTGCCGCGGCGCGGCTCGAGCCGGAAGGAGCGGGCGCCTTCCAGCGCTTCGATGAACTGCCGTTCCTGACGCATGATGTCAGGGGCGCAGGCCATCTGGGTGGAAATCATCCGGCCGAAATCGACACGGTTGCGGCTGATCTTCACTTCGCCGCCGATGCCGTTGCAGCCGGCATTACCGGAAACCCGGCCCTCGCGGGAAATTTCGAGCGTCGCCTGACGACGGCCGCGAACCCGCTCGCCGCGGATCTCCTGCACCAGCCAGCGCCCGTCGATACCGACTTCCGGCTCCGGCCGGCCCGGACCCGCGCCGACGCGCTCCAGTACCAGATCGGTGTCGTCGCGACCGCCGGTCAGGACGGAATAACGGCGCGTGGTGGTGAAGAGCAGCCGGTCGCGGTCGCGGATTTCGGCGCTCAGCGCATAGGAGCGGCGGCCACGGATGTCGCGGTCGTCATAACGCAGTACGAAGGGGACCGGCACCTGGCCGCGCGGGCGGATGGTGGTTTCGGCAATCGTCTGCGACGGAGCGTCCGCCAGCGAAACGTCGATGAGGCGCACGGTGACGGTCGCGCCCGGCGGCAGGGCGATGCGTTCGCGATAGGAGACGCTGCCGCGCAGGCTTGCCGGCGCCGCCGCCGCGCCGCCCGCCGCAAAAAGCGGGGCGAGAGCCAGGAGACCGGCAAAACTGCGGCGCGAAAGAAGAGGCTGTTGGTCGGTCATGATGCTTGCTCCGTGCTGGTTCCGTTTGAATTTCAGGGGATGATAAAAAACGGCACTGAACGGACGATGAACCGGATTTTCACACCTGTGCAGGCGGAGACATTTGGTGTGGATGGCGAGGGAGTGCTTCAGGGTTCTATGCTGTTTGCGTCCGCTCCACCCCTCATCCCTGTGCTTGTCACAGGGATCCTGTGTATTGCACTTGTGTTATAAGGGTTGCGGGCGGAAGGCCGTCGGGGTCCTGGTCGATTGAGACCGTTTGCTGGCTTTGGCCTCCGCCCG
>NZ_JBIVYG010000022.1:0-86719 GCF_044769685.1 Agrobacterium sp. NPDC090283
GCCCGCAAACTGCTCGTCATCGCAAACGCCATTCTCAGGGACAAAACCACATTCAAAACATCCTGAGAATAATATCCACCAATACAGTTGCCAGCCGATGCGCGTCGGCGCGGCGGGAAGAGTCTTTTCAGCCCAAGGACTTGGGCTGGCTGGATTCCTGTGACAGGCACAGGAATGAGGGTGGAGAAAACGTCACAATTTCCGGCCAGACGGCCCATATTTGGGCCTGAGCATCGGATGGCTGGAAAGACGCGTTGCATCCTTCGGCACCACCTGTAACGGCGCGCCGATTTTCATGCCGGCAAATCCCGAAGCCGCGATGCGGTCGCAAAGCCTGATCCACTGACAGCCGCGACAGGCCTGCCGGATGTCTCCGGCGGCGAAAGCCGCGCGCATCTTTGCAAGAAAATCCGGCGTCGCCTGCAGCCTTTTGCCCGCAATCAGTGTTTCGCCCAGAAGCGCCGAAACCGAAAGGCGTGCCATCTCGTCCCGTTGCACGACACCCTCGTTAAAACAGTGGGCGTGGCTTTCGCAGAGCAGGCCCTCGCAGATGTCGTCCGCCCCCTCCACCAGTTCGATATCTTCACCCGCATTCAGCCGGGCGGCGACACGGTCGTAATTTTCCACGAAACCGGACGTGTAGCCCTTGCCGATATAGGTCAGCATGCAGAGAAGGTGGTGGGGCCGCAGGCGGACGGTCACGGGCCCGCCCTATCCGACGATGGCGAAGGCGTCGCGCACCGAGCCGGACGAGGTGCGGATTGCCTTACGACCGATCCACTGCACATGTCCGTCGAGAATACGCACCGCCTCCTCGGCGCGGCCGCCGCGCAGCGCGTCGATGATGGCGCGGTGGTCGGTATCGGTGCGGCGCTCCCAGCCGGCCCGCCAGGCGGAAAACAGGAAACGGGCGCTCGCCGCATGCAGACCATCGATTGCTTCCATCAGACGCGGCATGTTGCAGGGCGCGGTGATGAGGCGATGGAAGCGGCGATTGGCCTCCTCCCAATGCTGCACGTCGACGGCGCTGTCGCCCTCCAGTGTGGCGGCCTCCGCCTGATCGAGAATGGCTGAAGTCATGTTGGGAATGGCGTGGCGCAGCGCCAGAACCTCAAGGGCGGCGCGCATTTCCGCCACTTCACGCACATCGTCGAGACCGAAATCGGCGACCCGCACGCCGCGGCGCGGAATGCTGGCGGCCAGACCCTGCGCTTCCAGCCGGCGAAACGCCTCGCGCACCGGCACATGCGAGGCACCGAATTCGGCGGCGATATGATCCTGCCTCAGACGTTCGCCCGGCGACAGCTCACCGCGAACGATGCGGTCGGCCAGCGTGCGGCTGATGCGTGCGGCAATGGTGTCTTCAGGCGTGTTTTTCACTGTCTTGGGCATAACATCCCATAACGCATATGGCGCGACTGTGTGTAGCGGTTTTTGCGCACGCCAGATCAGCAAAGCCGAATATTCGAAGCCTGGCAGCAGCCTGTCCATTCCTCGCCCATGGCCAAGCTATGAGCCTGATGGGACTGACCCTTGCGGGCCAGCCGGTTGAGCTTGGCGCGGACATGGTCTAAAAGCCGGCATCATTTCTTCCAAACAAATCCGATACAGGGAGCGCCCATGAGCGGCTTCGACCTCATTATTTTCGACTGTGACGGCGTTCTGGTCGATTCCGAAATCATCGCGGCGCAGGTGGAATCCCGCCTTTTGACCGAGGCCGGTTATCCGATCTCCGTCGAGGAAATGGGCGAGCGTTTCGCCGGCATGACCTGGAAGAACATTCTGCTGCAGGTGGAGAGCGAAGCGAGCATTCCGCTTTCCGCCTCCCTGCTCGACAAATCCGAAAAACTGCTCGACATGCGGCTGGAACGCGACGTGAAGATCATCGAGGGTGTGAAATTCGCGCTCTCGCGCCTGACGACGCCGCGCTGCATCTGCTCCAACTCCTCCAGCCACCGTCTCGACATGATGCTGACCAAGGTGGGCCTGAAGCCCTATTTCGCACCGCATATCTATTCCGCCAAGGATCTCGGCGCCGACCGCGTGAAGCCGAAGCCCGATATCTTCCTGCATGGCGCGGCGCAATTCGGCGTTTCCCCGGACCGCGTGGTGGTGGTCGAGGATTCCGTGCACGGCATCCATGGCGCAAGGGCCGCCGGCATGCGGGTGATCGGCTTCACCGGCGCATCCCACACCTATCCGAGCCACGCCGACCGGCTGACGGATGCCGGGGCTGAAACGGTGATTTCGCGCATGCAGGACTTGCCGGCCGTCATTGCGGCTATGGCGGAGTGGGAAGGCGCTTTTTGAGTTGTGAAAGCGCTTCTTTCGTGATCTGACTTGCTGCATTGATATTTTAATAAATGTAGCTACATTAATTCATGAAAATCATATGGGACGAGCCCAAGAGGCTCGCCAATATCGAGAAGCACGGCTTCGATTTTGCGGATATCGATGGCTTTGACTGGGATAACGCCATCATCGAGAAAAGCCTGACCGGATCTGGGAGTTCGCGCTTCAAGGCGATCGGATATTTCCGGAACGGGACTATGGCTGTCGTTTTTGCGACTGTCGGAACAGAAGCGATATCCATCATCAGCTTCCGACAGGCAAGTTCCAGGGAAAGAAGGAGGTTGCCATGGCCAAAGTTGCAAAACTAAAAGAATTCAAACCCGGACGCGGCTATACCCAAGCGGATTGGGACGCTGTCAATTTCCCGGAAATGACGGATCAGGAACTCGAAAATGCGCGCCCCGCCCGCGATGTCCTGCCTCCCGCCTTTTTCGAGGCCATTGACGAGTACCGTAAGTCGCGTGGTCGCCCGGCCTTGGATAAACCAAAAAAACAGGTAACTTTACGCCTCGATGAGGATGTGCTGGAGCGCTTTCGCGAGGGCGGCAGAGGGTGGCAGAGCCGCATCAATGACGCTTTGCGGAAGGCTGCCGGAATCTAAAGGCGTCATTCCATTTAAGGCCGGAGCCTGCCGAGCAGCCTCCGGCTTCGATTTTAACCGGTCAGATCACCGGCGCTTGGTCTTCGCCTTTACGCCCTGCTCGGCAAAACCGATGAAGACGCTAACCGATTTCGGTGCGCCGCCCGGTCCGTTGGGAATGGCAACGTGGTCGTTGTTGAAGATGAACTGCGTGCCGGCTCCGCCTGCGGGAACATCGATGGCGAAATTGGTGGTTTCGCCGTAGATCTCGCCATCGCCGTCCTTCACCGTCACGCGGATCGGCACGGTGACGCGGCCGGGTTTGGCCATCGGGCCGGGAACGAGGCGGCCCTGAGCCAGCACGTTTACGGTGAGCGTCGATTCATTGGCGGTGCAGGAGCGCGTCGTATCCGACAGCGAGACCTGATAGGCGAGTTTCTGCGGATCATCCTTGGCGCCACCGGCGTAAACGCGGTGAACGGCATTGGCGTCGAGAACCGTCACGGCCGGGCAGTTGGCCTGAACCACGGCGGCCGTCGGCGCGGCCTGCGCCGTTGGCGGATTGACGGCAAGCGAGTCCGACGGGTTGGAGGAATTGCACCCTGCAACAACGGCCAGAAGCGACATCGCGGCGGACAAACGCAAGAAATTCCCTGACACTCTTCTAATTCCCTCTCCATTGTCCCGGAACAGAACCGGAGACGCTGTTTATTGACCTTTCACGCAGGTTGGCGATGGTCTATAGCAGCGACGCCGGAAAAAATCGATTGGCATGTTCGGTTTTGCTTGAATTTTCAAAAAAGCCCTTCATTACCTCGCCAATCGCCTCATTTCGGTGAGACGCTGCTGAAAAAGACGCCGAAGACCGGCACCGGACATACCGGTTAAGGACAAGGCCGGTTAGGGACAAGGGACTATCTCGTGAAATATGTATCGACCAGGGGTGCGGCCCCTTCGCTTGGTTTCTGCGACGCGCTTCTGGCGGGCCTTGGCCGTGACGGCGGGCTTTACGTGCCACGCGAATGGCCTTCCATGTCGAAGAAGGAAATCCGCAACCTGCGCGGAAAATCCTATCAGGACGTTGCTTTCGAGGTTCTCTACCGTTTCACCGGCGGTGAAATTCCCGCCGACAAGTTCAAGGCGATGATCGACGACGCCTATTCGACCTTTCGCCATCCCGCCGTCGTGCCGCTGACGCAGACCGGCCCGAACACTTTCGTGCTGGAACTTTTCCACGGCACCACGCTCGCCTTCAAGGATGTGGCGATGCAGCTTCTCGCCCGCCTGATGGATTATACGCTCTCCGAGCGCGGCGAACGCGCCACCATCGTCGGCGCCACCTCGGGCGATACCGGCGGTGCGGCCATCGACGCCTTTGCCGGCCGCGAGCGCACCGACATCTTCATCCTCTTCCCGAACGGCAAGGTCTCGCCGGTGCAGCAGCGCCAGATGACGACCTCGACGGCTTCCAACGTGCATGCGCTGGCGATCAACGGCAATTTCGACGATTGCCAGACGCTGGTGAAGGAGATGTTCAACGACGTGAAGTTCCGCGACGGCGTGAAACTTTCCGGCGTCAACTCCATCAACTGGGCGCGCATCATGGCGCAGGTGGTCTATTATTTCACAGCCTCGCTGTCGCTCGGCGGTCCCGACCGGAAGATTTCCTTCACCGTTCCCACCGGCAATTTCGGCGATATCTTCGCCGGCTACGTCGCCAAGAAGATGGGTCTGCCGATCGACAAGCTGGTCATCGCCACCAATGACAACGACATTCTGGCGCGCACGCTGAAGACCGGCCGTTACGAGATGCGCGGCGTCAAGCCGACCACCTCGCCTTCGATGGACATCCAGATTTCATCGAACTTCGAACGGCTGCTGTTCGAAGCCTATGACCGTGATTCCGCTGCGGTGAAGGCATCGATGGACGGTCTCAAGCAGTCCGGCGCGTTTGAAATTCCGGCCAAGGCACTGAAATTCATCAAGAAGGATTTCCGCGCCGGCCGCGCCACCGAAAAGCAGGTTGCAGCGACCATCCGCCACACGCTTGAGAAAACCGGTTACCTCATCGACCCGCATACGGCTACCGGCGTTTTCGTGGCCGAGAAGCAGGAAAAAGCGGGAAGCCCGATGGTGGTTCTGTCGACCGCGCACCCGGCTAAATTCCCGGCTGCTGTAAAATCCGCTTGCGCAATCGACCCGGCGCTTCCAGTATGGCTAGCTGACATCATGAACCGGGAGGAGCGTTTCGATATTCTGGATGCGGAATTGAAAGCCGTGGAAACCTTCATCGGCAAACATGCACGCGCCGGCAAATAGAGACGCGGAAAGACGTTGAGTATGAGAGTAAATTTGACCCGGCTTTCGTCCGGGTTGACCGTTGTTACGGAAAGAATGCCACATCTCGAAAGCGTTGCTCTTGGGGTGTGGATCAAATCCGGCTCCCGCAACGAGACGACTGCCGAACACGGCATCGCCCATCTTCTCGAACATATGGCTTTCAAGGGCACGGCGCGCCGCACCGCCCGGCAGATCGCCGAAGAGATCGAAAATGTCGGCGGCGAAGTCAACGCCGCGACATCGACGGAAACAACCTCTTATTATGCCCGCGTTCTCAAGGACCATGTGCCGCTCGCGGTCGATATCCTCGCCGATATCCTGACGGAATCGCTGTTCGACGAAGATGAGCTGGAACGCGAGAAAAACGTCATCCTGCAGGAAATCGGCGCTGCGACCGATACGCCCGACGACGTGATCTTCGACAATTTCTCCGGCGTCGCCTATCGCGACCAGACCATCGGCCGGCCGATCCTCGGCACGCCGGATACGGTGCAATCCTTCACCAGCGGTGAGATTCGGCATTATCTCGCCCGCAATTACACGACGGACCGCATCTTCGTCGTCGCGGCCGGCGCGGTCGATCACGAAAGCTTCGTGAAGCAGGTGGAAGAGCGTTTCGCTTCGCTGCCGCTCGTTCCCGCGGCACCGCCCGTCATGGAAAAGGCGATCTATACCGGCGGGGAAATCCGCGAGACCCGCGACCTCATGGATGCGCAGGTGCTGCTCGGTTTCGAAGGCAAGGCCTATCACGCCCGCGACTTCTATTGCTCGCAAATCCTCGCCAATATTCTCGGCGGCGGCATGTCATCGCGCCTCTTCCAGGAGGTGCGCGAGGCGCGCGGCCTGTGTTACTCCGTTTATGCCTTCCACTGGGGCTTTTCCGATACCGGCATCTTTGGCGTGCATGCGGCGACCGGCGGCAACGACCTGCCGGAACTGATGCCCGTCATCGTCGATGAATTGCGCAAGTCTTCGGAGATCATCCATCAGGAGGAAATCAACCGCGCCCGCGCGCAGATCCGTGCGCAGTTGCTGATGGGACAGGAAAGCCCTGCCGCCCGCGCCGGCCAGATCGCCCGGCAGATGATGCTTTATGGCCGGCCCATCCCCAATGAGGAGATGATGACGCGCCTTGAGGACATCACCCGGGAGCGTCTGACCGATCTTGCAGGACGGCTGTTTTTCGATACAGTTCCGACACTGTCTGCCATTGGTCCGCTGGAACACCTGCCGCCCCTCTCAGACATCACGACGGCATTCTCCGGGCAGCAGCCTGCAAGGATAAAGGCGAACGGATAAACCACTATGAGAGCGGGACTTAAAGGCGAAGACCGCTCATCTTTTTCGCCATCCCGCTCGCGGATGGCGATATCTGCCGCCCAGGGATCGTGAATGCTGCGTTTTCTTTCCCGACATAGCGACACGCCCGAACTGCGCAGCGCCAACCACCTCCTCAGACTGCCGCGCTACGGCGATTTCAAGCAATGGCATGTGCTGCGCTCGGAAAGCCGGCAGTTTCTGCAGCCGTGGGAGCCCACCTGGCGCCCGGACGAACTGACCGAAAGCGCTTTCCGCATGCGCGTAGTGCGCAATGGCCAGGAATTTTCGTCAGGTACGGCCGTCTCGTTCCTGCTGTTCGAAAAAGAGACGCTGCTGGTCGGCGGCATCACCATCGGATACATCCGCCGGGGTGCGGCACAGAGCTGCATGATCGGATATTGGATCGGCGAGCGCTACGCCGCGCAAGGCCATATGTCTGCCGCATTAAAATTGGTAATACCCTACATCTTTAACGGACTTCAGTTGCACCGTATCGAGGCAGCCTGTATTCCGGAAAACTTCAAAAGCATCCGGCTTCTCGAAAATGCCGGGTTCCAGCGGGAAGGCCTCCTGCGGGAATATCTGAAAATCAATGGCCAATGGCGGGATCATATGATGTTTTCCCTTCTTGCCGACAAGCAAAGCTCCGGCGGAACGAAGTACGATACATGACCTACACTCACACTGCGCCTTGCCTTGCGAAACGTTTGGCGGCAATCGCGCTGGCTGCGCCGTTTTTCCTGCTGTTTCTGCTTTTCTCTTCCTATTCCTACGCTTTCGAGCCGGTGAAGATTTCCCGTGACGACACGGCGCTCGACCTGACGGCCACCACGGATATCTATGCCAATCAGGGCGAAGCCTTTCAGGTCTCTACCGCGCCCGGACCCGACGGCATCCGCCGCCGTATCGAGGTGCGCGCCAGCTCCACCGATCACCAGGGCGACTGGGCGGTTTTCGCGCTCGCCAACGTATCGGAAGAACAGCTGGAGCGCGTGATCGTCGCCCCGCATTTCCGCCTCGTCAATTCCAAGCTTTTCTGGCCCGATCTCGGCTCGCAGCGCATCATGGCCATCACGCCGAGTGAAGGCTTCGCGCTCGACCGGCAGCCGAGCCCGGATGCCGACGTGTTCCGCATCACGCTCAACCCCGGCTCCGTCATCACCTTCGTCGCCGAGCTTTCCACACCGCAGCTGCCGCAGCTCTATCTGTGGGAGCCGGAAGCCTACAAGGACACGATCAACGCCTTTACGCTTTACCGCGGCATCGTGCTCGGCATTGCCGGCCTGCTGGCCGTGCTTTTGACCATCCTCTTCGTGGTCAAGGGCACCTCGGTCCTGCCGGCTTCGGCCGCACTCGCATGGGCGGTGCTCGCCTATATCTGCGTCGATTTCGGCTTTCTCGAAAAGCTCATCACCGTCACATCAAGCGACCAGCGAATATGGAGGGCGGGCGCTGAAGTTGCGCTCGCCTCCAGCTTCGTGGTCTTCCTCTTCACCTATCTCAATCTCAACCGATGGCACGCGCATCTGGGTTATGCGACCTTTGCCTGGGTGGTGGGTCTGGCGCTGCTGTTCGGCGTGGCGATCTACGATCCTTCGGTTGCGTCAGGTATTGCCCGCGTCTCCTTCGCGCTGACGGCGACGGCCGGTATCGCGCTCATCATCTATCTCGGCTTCAACAAATATGACCGGGCCATTCTGCTCGTCCCATCCTGGGCGCTGATCCTCGTCTGGCTGTTCGGCAGCTGGCTGACGGTGACGGGGCAACTGGACAACGACATCGTGCAGCCGGCGCTTGGCGGCGGGCTGGTGCTGATCGTGCTTCTGATCGGCTTCACCGTCATCCAGCACGCCTTTGCCGGCAGCGCCTATCAGCAGGGGCTGTTCTCCGATCTCGAGCGGCAATCGCTCGCCCTGACCGGCAGCGGCGATACGGTCTGGGACTGGGACGTGACGCGCGACCGCATCGTCACCACACCCGATATTTCCAACCGGCTGGGGCTGGAACCCGGCACCATGCATGGCGCGGCGCGCAACTGGCTGCCGCGTCTGCATCCTGACGACCGCGACCGGTTCAAGGCGACGCTCGACGTGCTGCTCGACCATCGCAAGGGCCGTCTCAACCACGAATTCCGCATTCGTGCCGAAGACGGCCATTTCCACTGGCTGCAAATCCGGGCGCGGCCGGTTCTCGGCTCCAACGGCGAAATCATCCGTTGCGTCGGCACCATCACCGATATCACCGAACAGAAAAATTCGGTCGAACGGCTGTTGCAGGATGCGATGAACGACAATCTGACCGGGCTTCCGAACCGGCAGGTCTTCCTCGACCGCCTGCAATCGATCCTCAACCTTTCTTCCGACAGCGAGGGCGTCAAGCCCACCGTGATGGCGATCGATATCGACCGTTACAAGCTGGTCAACGATACGCTCGGCATTGCCGCAGGCGACAACATCCTCATTGCGCTGACCCGGCGTCTGCGCCGTCTCCTGAAGCCGCAGGATACGCTGGCGCGTCTTGGCGGCGATGAGTTCGGCCTGATCCTGACCTCCGAGCGCGATCCGCAGCGTGTGGCCGATTTTGCCGATGCGGTGAACAAGGCGATCATGGTGCCGATCAATTTCGCCAATCGCGAAATCATCCTCACCGCCTCCATCGGCCTCGTCTCGTGGATCGACCAGCAGGAAAGTGCGGCCGGGCTATTGAGCGATGCGGAACTGGCCATGTATCGCGCCAAGCGCGCCGGCGGCAACCGTGTCGAACCGTTCCGCCCCGCCTTCCGCACCTCAGGCACCGACCGGCTGCAGATGGAAAGCGACCTGCGCCGCGCCATCGAGCGCAAGGAACTGTCGCTCGCCTATCAGCCGATCGTGAAGCTCGATGACGGCGAACTGGCCGGTTTCGAGGCGCTGATGCGCTGGGAGCATCCCAAGCGCGGCAATATTCCGCCGAGCGAGTTCATTCCCATCGCGGAGGCCTCCGGCCTGATCGAGCCGCTCGGCATGTTCGCGCTGGAACGGGCGGCGACCGATTTGATGGACTGGCAACATGCCATCGAGAAGATGCCGATCTTCATTTCCGTCAATATTTCCAGCGCGCAGCTGCTGAACAACGAATTGTACAATGACGTGCGCGGCATGCTGACCCGCACGCGCTGCAATCCGCAGCAGCTGAAGCTGGAGCTGACGGAATCCGTCGTCATGGAAAACCCGGAACAGGCTCGGCTTGTGCTTTCCAAGCTCAAGGAAACGGGCCTCAGCCTCGCCATGGACGATTTCGGCACCGGCTATTCGTCGCTCGCCTATCTTACCCGCTTCCCCTTCGACACGATCAAGCTGGACAAGGCACTGGTGGCCAATACCAGCGACAAACGCAACGTTCTGCTGCGCTCCGTCATCGCCATGGCGCGGGCGCTGGACATGCAGGTGGTGGCGGAGGGTATCGAAACGCCTGAGGATGCGGCGGAACTTTCGCGGATGAACTGCCATTTCGGCCAGAGCTTCCTGTTCGGCACCCCGGTTTCCGGCGATGCGGCGCTGAAGCTTCTGCGGGAACGGTTCCAGCCGACGAAGCGGGCTTCGTAAACTTCGAGGGCGATTGTTATGCCCTCTCACCCACACACGGCGTCATCCTCGGGCTTGACCCGAGGATCCATCGTCGCTCGTGGGTGTGGATCCTCGGGTCAAGCCCGAGGATGACGGAGAGGTATTGAATACCCGCAACCTCCAAGATTTTCTGACTAGCCGCGCTAGGTCAGCACCTGACTCACTGAACCATCACACCCTGCTCTGCCATCCGCGCTTCATCCGCCGCCACCCTCCCATGCAGGAGCTCGTGAACGAACTCCATCTTCGCCACCACCGGCGGCGTCAGCACGAAGGGATAAAGGTCCGCCTCCCCCATGCTGCGCTGGATGGAATTGATGGCGACACTGAGCGGAATCCACGCCTTGACCAGCTGCGCGGCACTGCGGGCCTTATAGGGATCGAAGGTCACCTCCGCCGCCATCTCCTCGTGTCCGTCCGGATCGATCGCCACGCCGAAGGCGCGCGCCGTCTCCAGCGTATCGACGATGTGCAGATAATGGGCGAAACATTCGGCGAAGTCTTCCCAGGGATGAACCGAGGCATAGGAGCTTATGAAGCTTTCCTGCCAGTCGGGACGCGGTCCCTGTTCGTAGTTGCGTTGCAACGCCGCGCCGTAATCCTCGCGATCGTCGCCGAAGACCGCGCGGCAGGCCTCCAGCCGGTTTGCGTCCCTTACCAGCTTGTTCCAGATGAAATGCCCGACTTCGTGACGGAAATGGCCGAGCATGGTGCGGTAAGGCTCGTTCATATTGGCCCGCACCTGTTCACGCGTCGCATCATCGGCTTCTGCCGCGCGGATGGCGATCAGGCCTTCGTCGTGGCCGGTCATGGCGGGAATGACGGAACCATCGGGCGCCACCTCATCCACCAGAAAGTCGAAGACGAGGCCGCCGGCCGGATCGGCGTCGCGGTTTGGATGCGGCAGGCCGAGCCGCAGTATCGAATAGAACAGATGCCTCTGGGCCTGGCTGATGCGGCGCCACTGCGCAATCCCCTGCTCCGTGGCAATATCGGGCACCAGGCGATTGTGGCTGCAGGCGGGGCAAAAGGCGCTGGCGCTTTCCGCCGGCACCGACCAGTTGCAGATGTCATTCACCTCATTGGCGCAAAAACGCACCTGTTTTTCCGGTTCTGCGACGATCTGCCAATTCGGCTCTCCCGCAGGCGCCAGCGCTTCCATGGAAAGCCGTTCCGGCACGAAGGCCAGACGGTGGCCGCAGGAGACACAGAAACGATTGTCGAAATGAACAGGCTGGCCGCAGTATGCGCAGGAGAAAAGCTTCATGGATGAAACCCTTGCGATGGAACGGGTGGAGGAAAGGCAGGTATAAAATACGGCCGTGACGGCGTGACGACCTGGTCACCACGCCCCCATACGACAAGAGCGCATGTGCGATAACACATGCGCTCCACTGCGCCCTGTCGTGGGAGAGGCGCAGGCTTCATGCACTATTACATGCGGTCAACGGCGCCCTTGACGGCGTCTTTTGCCTTGCCGACGGAGGTTTGAACCTTGCCCTTGGTTTCCTGGGCGGCACCCTTGGCGCGCAATTCATTATTGCCCGTCGCTTCGCCGACGTTCTTCTTCACCTTGCCAGCAACTTCGTTGGCTTTACCGGCGATCTTGTCAGATGTGCTACCCATATTACTGCTCCCTAGTTGAGCCGTACTGTCTGTGCGGCTTTCCGGGTGAGTAACGTCAGGGGTAAGGATTTGGTTCCAGCCCAAAAACGGTCGAGACGCGCTCAGGCGTGCCCGGCATCCGTGGAGAGCATGCGGGCGTCGACGCCCATCAGGGCCAGAGCCCGCTCGTATTTATTGTCGAGGCCACGGTCGAAGATCAGCTCTTCCGCGGCCGGGCAATTCAGCCAGCCATTATTGGCGATCTCGTTTTCCAGCTGGCCCGGACCCCAGCCGGCATAACCGAGCATCATGGTCGCCCTTTGCGGGCCGCGGCCGTTGGAGATGGCGCGGACGATATCGAGCGTCGCCGTCAGCGAAATGTCATCGCTGACGGGGATGGAGGATTCGCTTAAGTAATCGTCCGAATGCAGCACGAAACCACGGCCGGATTCCACCGGGCCGCCGCACTGGATCGGAAATTCGCGGGTGCGGTTGGGCAGCATGATGGCGTCGTTGCTATCCACCAGCTTCAGATGCAGCAGAATATCCGTAAAGGTGATCTGCTGCGGCCTGTTGATGATGAAACCCATGGCGCCGGCGTCCGAATGGGCGCAGATATAGATCACCGAACGGGCAAAATTGCCGTCGTCCAGCCCCGGCATCGCGATGAGGAACTGACCATCGAGAAAGCCACGTTCGCGTTTGTCCATCAGGGTTGAAAAGCTCACCGGCGCCTCCAGCAGACCGAATTCCGTCGTTCGACGGAAAACGGCGTTCGCACTTCGACAGAGGACAGGATGCGGCATAGCGCCCGATCAATCAACCGAAAATGATGAACCGCACGAATTCGTAACTGGTCCGCCGGGCGATGTTGGGTTAGACGGGAAGCATGAGCCTCAGGATATTGTTTCGATTTTCATCTCTTCGCTTCGCGGCCGCATTTGCCGCCTTCCTCGGCGGCGCTGACGCCGCCCGGGCCGACATTACCGACTGGGCCAGAAGCGAAGGCGGCCAGATGCGCGTGGCAAGCCTTGCCATGGATGCCGACGGCGTGGTGCGCGGCGTGCTGCAGATCGAGCCGAAGGATGGCTGGATAACCTATTGGCGCGAACCGGGCGAAGCAGGCATACCGCCCCAGATCACCCCCGATCCGGCAAGCGGCGTGACACTCGCCACCATGGCCTATCCGGTTCCGAAGCTGCTCGAAAACGGCGACATCACCGATATCGGTTATGACCACGCCGTCAGCCTTCCCTTCCAGCTGAAGGCAGCCGACCCAAAGGCTGGCGGGAAGATCGACCTCACCGCCTTCATCGGCGTCTGCCAGAATATCTGCATTCCCTTCGAGGCGAAGTTTTCCATCGAGCGCGGCAATGTGGGTGATGATGACGGCGAGGAACGGCGTTTGCTGGAGGAAGCGCGCGAAACGCTGCCCGAAGCGGCATCCGACGATTTCAAGGTGATCGATTTCCACATCACGCCCGACAAGACCATGCTCGGCGTGCAGCTGCAATTGCCGGAGAATGCGCCGAAGGAGACCGAGATCTTCATCGCCGGCCCCTCCGGTTTTGCCTATTGCGAACCGCAGAATCTGGTGCGCGACAAGCGCAAGCTCTCCTTCTACATGAACATCAAGGGGCTGCCGAAAACCTATCAGGTGCAGGGCAACAGCTGGCCAATTCTGGTCAAATCCGGCGACCGGGCCATGGAAACGATGCTGAATTTCCCGAAGCCCTGAACGCTTCTTCGGTCGTCGCGGCGCGGGCGCTCCGGCTCGGGAATTTCCCTCGAAAAGCGCATGACAGATTTCATTTCCGTGCTCCGGATTTCTGTCAGGTCGTTCTCAATCTGACAGGATCCGGAGCCTTTGTTTTCGTTTGTCTTCCCGGGAAAACCGGGTTCCACTTTTCCCTGCCAAACTCTATAGTTCGCGCGAACCGAACCGCCACAGGAGCACGGACATGACCATCAAGATCGGCGATAAACTGCCTTCCGCAACCTTCAAGGAAAAGACGGCCGATGGCCCGGTGGAAACCACCACGGACGCCCTTTTCGGCGGCAGGAAGGTGGTTCTCTTTGCCGTTCCCGGCGCTTTCACCCCCACCTGCTCGCTGAACCACCTGCCGGGCTATCTCGAAAACCGCGACACCATTCTCGCCAAGGGCGTGGATGACATCGCCGTCGTTGCCGTCAACGACTGGCATGTGATGGGCGCCTGGGCGCAATCGTCAGGCGGCCAGGGCAAAATCCACTTCCTCGCCGACTGGGATGCTTCCTTCACCAAGGCGCTCGGCCTCGATGCCGATCTTTCCGGCGGCGGCCTCGGCGTGCGCTCCAAACGTTATTCCATGCTGGTTGAAGACGGTGTGGTGAAATCGCTGAATGTCGAAGAGAACCCCGGCCAAGCGACCGTTTCAGCCGCTGCGGCGATGATCGAGCAGCTTTAAGAAAATAAAACTCGCCGAAGAATAAATATTTTCTCTACGCTGAAAATTAAGCAACCCGGTGGACAACTCGTCTGCCGGGATTGACGTTTTATACAAAGCCTCGCAAATTCCGATCTTAGAATAACTTAAAACTCTTTCTTCCTTTTTTAAAACTACACTACAGAAGTTAAAATATATAAAAATATATTCTGATATTCTAAATATGAGATGCGTGTGCAGAGACATCCATTTGTTCCGGCTGGCATCTTATGGCCGGCAATCGACTTCCCTCTTAATAAACTTTTCCCAACCGGATGCGGAGCGCCGCAGACGGCGTCGTTCAGCTTGAGACCGCTGCTCACCGTCCAGGCCACGCGCCGGAAAATCCATTTCAACCGTGGCTCGGCTGGAGATGCGAGCCTGCCCCACCGACGTGCAGGGTGGCTTCGCGCTTTCACAAGAACCGGAACCTCATTCAGCCGTCTCTTCGTCCTGTCGGTTCTCGTTGCAATGATGGGATCGAACGACACGGCAAAGGCCGGGGACCCAACCGCGTCTTCATACACCCGGACGCTGAGCGACAGCCCCGGCACCACCTTCCGCGGGATCAGCGCCGATGGGTCAGCCGTAGCGGGATATTCCGGTCCCGAAGGCAGCCAGCGCTCATTCCGCTGGACCGCGGCAACCGGCGCCTTTCAATATCTCACGAACCCTCCCGGCGTCACACACTCCAGTGCCCATGACGCCAGCGCTGACGGCTCTGTCATCGTCGGACGGTACGATATCGGCAGCAGCATGCGGGCATTCCGATGGACTCCGGCAAACGGCGTCATGCAGGATATCGGCACACTGCCTAACGCAACCGGTTCCGTCGCCAATGCCATCAGCACCGACGGCTCCGTCATCGTCGGCGGATCGGGCTATTTCGAGACATTGCGAGCGTTCCGATGGACCGCGGCTAACGGCATGCAGAGTCTCGGCGTCCCTTCCGGAGGGAGAGCGTCCGTCGCCTATGGCGTCAACGCCGATGGTTCGGTCATCGTCGGGGAATATTCTGCCGGCAGCACGCGGGCATTCCGGTGGACCGAGACAGACGGTATCATGCGGGATCTCGGCGTGCTGCCCGGCTCAACCCAGTCCACCGCCTGGGCCGTCAGCGACGATGGCTCCGTGGTCGTCGGAGATTCCAGATTCACCATCGGCCCTAATGCCCATGAGTGGCGCGCCTTCCGCTGGAGCGCGGCGACCGGTGCGATGGAACCCCTTGGCGCCCTTGCCGGCGGAACCGCATCCGTAGCCTATGGCCTCAGCGCCAACGGTTCCGTCGTCGTCGGAGAGGCGAAATCCGGCACCGGGCAGCGGGGCTTCCGCTGGACGGAGGCCACGGGCATGGTTTCCGTCGAGGACTGGCTGCGCGGCAACGGCGTCACCGTCACCAGCGATTTCACCTTCAACGCCTTCGGCGTCAGCGCCGACGGCAATATCATTGTCGGCCAGACACAGAACAACACACCTTATATTGCCCGCGTCGTACCGGCCGAGACCGCCGCACCGGAAGAAAACGGTTCGGCGGGAACGAATACCCCTCAGAGTGAAAACAGTCCTTCCCCCAACGCCGGCACGCCGGCGCGTCCGGCGACTTCAACCAACACCACCGGGACAGAAAGGCAAGAGCCCACGGCTAGCACTGGTTCTGCCACCGCCTCGACCGGCAGCGTCGCCTCCGCAGCACCAACTCCTGTCGCCTTACCGGATGAGCCTGCGCGCTCCGCCGTGTCTGCCCGTTCGGGCATCATCGACTTTGATCAATATGCGCAGACGCTGACCGCAAGGCCGAATACCGGTATGGGTCTCGATCAAGCAAATACGCTTCTCGACGGCGCGCATGGTGCGCCGATGCGCAATCTGCTCGAACCCGGTCGCCAGTCTTTCTCCGTCGTCAGCGACATCGGCTATGATGACGGTCGTGGCTCGGCCGGCGGTTTCGGCATTGCCGATATCGCCTACGGTGTCGGGCTGGAAGGCGGAGCGACCGCGCGCCTCGCCTTTGGCGGTCTTTACGACGAGCGCGATATCGACACCGGTGGCGACTTCATCCACAGGGGCTCCTATATCGCCCCCGAGATCAGCCTGCCGCTCACCGGGGGCCTTTACGCCACCATTGGCGGTTATTATACACCCGGCAGGGTGTCGATCGAGCGCGGTTACCTCAATGGCGGCGCCATGGACTATTCGCGCGGCGAGGCCGATCTTAACGTATGGGCGGCGAAGCTGCGCCTCGACTGGCTCGATGCCCTTGCCATCGGCGAATGGAACCTGACGCCCTATGCCGGCGTCACCTATGCGAAAGCCGAGATGGGCGCTTATGCGGAAACCGGCGGCGCGTTTCCGGCCCGTTTTAATGCGAACCGCGAAAACTCCACCATCATTCGCGCCGGTCTCGATGGCATAACCGATCTCAGCGCCTCGATCCGCCTGCTGGCAAGAGCCGAAGCAGTCTACCGGCTGGAAAAGGAGACGGCGGCGACCACAGGCGCCATCGAGGGGCTGATGGGATTTTCTTTTGCCGGGCAGGAAATAGACCGCTTCTGGCTGCGCGGCGGCCTTGGTGCGGAATTCGACATTGCGGGCGGGACGGCGTCGCTGAACCTCAACGTCACCACAAGGGGTGACGATCCTGACCTATGGGTTCGGACCGGGTGGAAGATCACCTTCTGACCGGCCGCTTGCCCTTATACATTCATGTCAAACACCAGAAGCCCGGCAAGGCCGCCATCGGTGAGCGAGACGAGGCGCTCGCCCACTTCCATGTGCTTGGGATGGGCGAGATAATCGTCACGGGCTTCGGGGCTTTCCAGCGTTACGATGAAACCGTCGACAAAACCGCCATTCAGACCTTCGGGCGAGATGTTCTGGCCGTATTTAACGTCGATAATCCCGGGTATCTCGTCCTTCAGGGCCGCAATCGCCTCGAAAACAGCATGTTTTTCAGAGGATGCGGTCGCAGCCTTGAACCTTAGAAATACACAATGCAGGATCATCCGAATGTCTCCTCCGCTGGAACGCCTTCCGGCTGTTTGACGACAAGATAAGTCGGGTTTCGGTTTTCACAACCCCCAATCGGGCGCCAATCACGCCCCGATCGGGCCCCGATCGCGATTGAGCGTCCCGCCCGCTCAAGGGCAGGCCAGACCCGCAATAAAACAGGCTTGCGTTACCGGCGTTTGAAGGGCTCCATGCCCTTGCGCGCCAGTTCGTCGGCGCGCTCGTTTTCAGGATGGCCGGCATGGCCCTTCACCCAATGCAGCGTGACCTTGTGGCGTTGCTGCGCCTCTTCCAGCGCCTGCCACAACTCGACATTCTTGACCGGCTTGTTATCGGCCGTTTTCCAGCCCTTCTTTTTCCAGCCGAAAATCCACTTGGTGATGCCGTCCTTCACATAGGCGCTGTCGGTATAAAGATCGACCTCGCAGGGGCTTTTCAGCGCATTGAGCGCCGAAATCGCCGCCATCAGCTCCATGCGGTTATTGGTGGTTTCCGCCTCACCGCCGGACAGTTCCTTCTCCACCTCGCCATAACGCAGCACGGCACCCCAGCCGCCCGGACCGGGATTGCCGGAGCAGGCGCCATCGGTGAAAATATCGACATGCTTCATTCGCCCGCCAGCCCATATTCGGCGACAGTGGCGATGGACCGGTGGAACCGCAGCTTGCGCAGATATTCCAGCGGATCCTTCTTCACCACCAGCGCGCCCTCCGGCGTCGTCAGCCAGTCGTAAAGCCGTGTCAGAAAGAAACGCAGCGCCGAACCGCGCGCCAGAAGCGGCAGTGCTTCCAGCTCCGCCTCGCTCAGCGGCCGCACCGACTGATAGCCTTCCAGCAGCGCCTTGCCCTTGGTGACGTTATAAGCGCCGTCCTTCTCGAAGCACCAGGCATTGAGGCAGATCGACACGTCATAAGCGAGCAGATCGTTGCAGGCGAAATAGAAGTCGATCAGGCCGGAGAGTTCGTCACCGAGGAAGAACACATTGTCCTGAAATAGATCCGCATGGATGACGCCCGCCGGCAGATCCTTCGGCCAATGGGCGGCGAGATACTCGATTTCCGGGCGGATTTCGGCCTTCAGGCCCTTCTCCACCTCGTCGGCGCGGGCTTCGGACTTGTCCCACAGCACCTTCCAGCCCTCGACGGAGAGTGCGTTCGGACGCTTGATTTCGAACCCCTCACCGGCCAGATGCATGGCGGCCAGCGCCTTGCCGACTTCGCGGCAATGTTTCGCTTCCGGCTTTCTCAGCCACATGCCTTCGAGGAAGGAGATGAGCGCGGCCGGCCGGCCCGACAGTTCTCCCAGCAATTCGCCATCCTTGCGCGGCAGGGGCAAGGGGCAGGACAGGCCCTTGGCGGCCAGATGCTGCATGAGGCCGAGGAAGAAGGGCAGATCGTTTTTCTCCACGCGCTTTTCATAAAGCGTCAGGATCAGCGGATCCCTGGTTGTATGCAGCAGGAAATTGGAGTTTTCGACGCCCTCGGCAATGCCCTTGTAGGAGGTGAGGCTACCGACGTCATATTGCGTGAGGAAATTCCTCAGATCGTCTTCGGTGATATCAGTATAAACTGCCAACTTTAAATCTCTTGATGAAGGATGGAATGGAAATCTCGGAGGAGGATGGCACAGGTGAAGCGAAAACCGCCCTCACTCAGCGCCACCCGCTTCAGATGCCGGCGGCGGCTTTTGGCGGCAGGGCGTTGCTGGCATTGCCGTTCACGAAAGCCATGTCATCCGTCGTCAGCTCAATGCTGCGCAGCTCGCGGTTCACGAGGAAATGTTCCGTTTCCTCAACCGTCACGGCAAGGTCGAGCGTCGTATCGAAGCGCGCCTTGAAGGCCTCGATGATCTCATCGACGATCACCTCAGGCGCGGAAGCACCGGCCGAGAGGCCGACGGTGCTGATATCGCCGATTTCATCCCAGTCGATTTCGGATGCCCGCTGCACCAGCACGGAGCGTTTGGCGCCGGCCCGCAGAGCCACTTCCACCAGCCGCTTGGAATTGGAGGAATTGGGGGCGCCGACGACGATGAAGAGGTCGCAGCCGGGGGCCGCCTGCTTCACCGCATCCTGACGGTTGGTGGTTGCGTAACAGATGCTGTCGGCGGCAGGCGCCTGAATGGCCGGGAAACGTTCCTGCAGCCTGGCGATGACGCCGGCGGTATCATCGACCGAAAGCGTCGTCTGGGTGACGAAGCCGAGATTTTCACGGTCCAACGGTTCATAACGACCGGCATCTTCCACCGTCTCGATCAGCGAGACCGTTCCTTCGGGAAGCTGACCCATGGTGCCGATAACTTCGGGGTGGCCGGCATGGCCGATCAGCACCACATGGCGGCCGAGGCGCTGGTGGCGCATGGCCTGCTTGTGGACCTTGGAGACCAGCGGGCAAGTGGCATCGAGATAAAACAGGTTACGCGCCTGCGCATCTTCAGGCACGGATTTCGGCACGCCATGGGCGGAAAAGACCACCGGCTGCTCGCGATGTTCGGCGGGAATCTCGTGCAGTTCCTCGACGAAAACCGCGCCCTTGGCTTCCAGCCCTTCCACGACATAACGGTTATGCACGATTTCGTGACGAACATAGACCGGCGCGCCATAGGCTTTCAGCGCCAGCACGACGATCTGGATCGCCCGGTCCACGCCCGCGCAAAAGCCGCGCGGTCCGCACAGCCTTATCGTCAAAGGGGGTTTGGAAACGGCGATGTTCATTCGTGCTCCTTGGCCAGCTCACTGGTCTTGCCCGATAAGCTGCCTTACCGGACGGGCGCTTCATTCACCCTGCGCTTTACCGTTCCGGAAATAGGCAAAACCGGCGACGATGACAAGGGCTGCCGCCAGACCATACCACGTTATCGCATATTGCAGGTGATTGTTGGGCAAATCTATCAGTGTCACGCCACCCTGCGGCCAGCCGCCGGGATTGGGCGTGGCGTCGGCATCCACGAAGAGGTTGACCAGACGGTCGGAGGGGATATCGGCGCTGGACGCTATCGCCGCCAGATCCTTCCAGTAGAAGATATTCTTGGCGATATCATTATCCGGCAGCAGCGAGGACGGTTTCGCAACCAGCGGCGCACGCGCCAGCCCTGTTATCGTCACCTCGCCGGCAACCTGCCCGTCGGGCCGTTTGGCCGGTTCCTTCATCTCGAAGGGCACGAAACCGCGATTGACGAAGAGGATGCGGCCACCGGCAAGCGTCAGCGGCGTATAGATGTAATAACCGGTTTGTCCCTGATGGGTGGCGAAGAAATGCCGCTCGCGGGCATGATCGAATGTGCCGGAAAGGCTGACCCGTCGATATTCGATATCGCCGCCGCTTTTCGCCATCGCCTCTATATCGGCGAGCGGCACCGGGCTTGCGCTCCGCCGCTCCTCGATATCGGCAATCAGCGCCTCTTTCCAATAGAGACGCTTCACCTGCCAGGTGCCGAGCCCGAGAAGGATGGCAAGCGCCAGCAGCACCAGCGGCGCGGCGAACCAGACCCGCCTTTCCGCCGCCTTCATGTGGGAAAAGTCATTCACGATCAAGCCTGCCTTCGCTTGCATTGTTCCTGTATTGCAGCGCAATCATGATCCCTTTCAGCTTGCGCAGCAGCACGAGGGAGACAATCACCGTAAACGGCAACCACAGCATGACATGCACCCAGACCGGCGGCGCAAAACGCTGATCGAACCAGAGCGCCAGACCGACGACCAGAAAACCGACGATCAGCATGACGAAAACCGCCGGACCATCGCCCGCATCGGCAAAGCCATAATCCAGCCCGCAGGCGCTGCAGGAAGACTTCGGGGTCAGGAAGCCGTCAAACAGCCGGCCATGGCCACAGCGCGGGCAGCAGCCCTTCAGCCCGACCTTGATGGGATCGACCGGCGCGAAATTGCCGTTTGATGGTTCAGACATGGTGAGCCCTCCCGCTTCCGCTTGCAAAACCTCAAAGAGCGCATGGCGCTTCGGGTCGTCGCATATGATCCGGCGTCGCGGCTGGTTTCTTCTCCCCGCCGGGGAGAAGGTGGCCCGAAGGGTCGGATGAGGGGGCAAGCTCGCGGTCTATCGCTAACCTCGCCCCCTCATCCCGCTACCGCGACCTTCTCCCCGACGGGGAGAAGAAACACGTGGCACCCGCTCGCTCCACAGGTGATGGCCTGTTCCGGGCCCAGGATTCTATTCGACGCAATCAGCCGTGCAGCGGCGCGCCCCAGCCACCCCAGATATAGATGGCGAAGAACAGGAACAGCCAGACGACGTCAACGAAGTGCCAGTACCAGGCGGCGGCTTCGAAACCGAAATGCTGCTGGGGCGTGAAACCGCCGCCAATGGCGCGGAACAGGCAGACCAGCAGGAAGACCGTGCCGACAAAGACGTGGAAACCGTGGAAACCGGTGGCCATGAAGAAGGTCGCGCCATAGATCGAATTCTTGAAATCGAACGGCGCGTGCATGTATTCGTAAACCTGCACGGTGGAGAACAGGATGCCGAGCGCGACGGTGAGCAACAGACCGGTGATCAGGCCCTTGCGGTCATTATGCAGCAGGGCGTGATGCGCCCAGGTGACGCAGGTGCCCGACAGCAGCAGGATGACGGTGTTGTAGAGCGGCAGGTGCCAGGGATCGATCACCTCGATGCCCTTGGGCGGCCATTGCCCGCCGGTATATTCGAGGCGCGACGCCTGAATGGCCTCATGCGGGAAGAGGCTGGCATCGAAATAGGCCCAGAACCACGCCACGAAGAACATCACCTCCGAGGCGATGAACATGATCATGCCGTAACGCAGGTGAAGCGAGACGACGCGGGTATGGTTGCCCTCATGGGCTTCCTTGATCGTGTCGGACCACCATGCGTACATGGTGTAAAGCACGATGGCGAGGCCGATATAAAACAGCCAGGGATTGGCCAGTTCCGCGCCGAACAGCTTGAAGGAGCCGCCCGACAGGTAACGCATGTAACAGACGCCACCGAAGGTCAGGATGAAGGCGCCGATCGAGGCCAGAAGCGGCCAGGGGCTTGGATCGATGATGTGGTAATCGTGGTTCTTCTGATGCGTATCTGCCATTGCGACAATCCCCTGGTATCTCTTCCCTGATCCGGCCTTAACAGAAAGGCCAGATCTCCTCTCACAATTTGCTTTCGCCAAACTCAGTCTTTACCGGCAAGGACGCAACCGGTTTTTCGGTTTTGGCCGGATAAAACGTATAGGACAGCGTTAAGGTATGAATGCTCTTGGTTTCGCGTGCCGTGGCGATGTCAGGATCGACAAAAAACACCACCGGCATTTCCAGCGTTTCACCCGGCTGCAGCGTCGTTTCGGTGAAGCAGAAACACTCCACCTTGTTGAAATAGGCACCCGCCTCCATGGGCGTGACGTTGAACACCGCCGTGCCGGTGGTGGCCACGGGCGAACGGTTGGTGGCCTTGAAGGTGACCTGTATCGTTTCGCCGATCTTCGGCTTCACCATCTTGTCCACCGGGCGGAAATCCCAGTTGAGGCCGTTCGACGTGTTGGCGTCGAAGGTGACGTTGATGGTCTTGTCGAGGATGACGTCTGAATATTGCTCAACGCGCTGCGTCGTGCCGTTATAACCGGTCACGCGGCAGAACAGGCTGTAAAGCGGCACGGCGGCATAGGCCATGCCGATCATGGCGCAGAAAAACACGAGGCAGAGCACGAGGATGGAGCGATTGCTCACCCGCTGCTTACCGACCCCCGCCGTATGGGTTTCCATATTTGCCATGTCCTCCTCCTCTCCCCCAATCAGACCGTCAATGCGAGCCGATCTTGATGATGGTGATGATATAGAACAGCACCACCAGACCGGCGAGCAGGACACCGAGCGCGATGTTGCGCCCGCGTCTCGATTTTTTCTGCGCCGCGCTCAGTTCCACCGTTTCCATCACAGGACTCCCGACATGACGGCCTTCAGGGCCGGCGCGAAATGATCGGCCAGAAGGCCGGAGAAAATCGCAAAAAGGTAAAGCACCGAATAAGCGAACATCTTCTTGGCCGGCAGCATCTTCTCGTCGCCCTCAGGCATGCGCCGGACGTCGAGCGAACAGTAGACGAAGATCGCGCTCAGCACGGCGGCGAAGATGCCATAACCGGCGCTCGCAAGGCCGGTGAAATAGGGCGCGACGGCCGCGGCCGCGGTCAGCACCGCATAAACGATCATCTGGTTCTTGGTGGAGCGTTCGCCAACCACGTTCGGCATCATCGGAATGCCAACGGCGCCGTAGTCGCGCATCTTGAACAGAGCCAGCGCCCAGAAATGCGCCGGTGTCCACAAAAAGATGATGAGGAACAGGATGATGCTGTCAAGCGAAACGCCGCCGGTGACGCAGGCCCAGCCGAGCATGGGCGGGAAAGCGCCGGCGGCACCGCCGATGACGATGTTCTGCGGCGTCGAGCGCTTCAGCCACATCGTATAGATGACGGCGTAAAAGAAGATGGTGAAGGCGAGCAGGCCGGCCGAGAACCAGTTAACCGCAAGGCCGAGAATGACCACCGAGAAGGCCGACAGCGTCAGCCCGAAGGCCAGCGCCTCGCGCGGCGCGATGCGGCCGGACGGGATCGGTCGCCTGGCGGTGCGGCTCATCACGGCGTCGATATCGGCATCGTACCACATGTTGAGCGCACCGGACGCGCCGGCGCCGACGGCGATGCAGAGAATGGCGATGATGCCGAGCACCGGGTTGATTTCACCCGGCGCCAGCACGAGGCCGGCAAAGGCCGTGAAGACGACGAGCGACATGACGCGCGGCTTCAGCAACTCGAAATAATCGCGCGCGCCGGCTTCCGAAAGTTCGGAGCCCTTCACGCCCAGCATGTCGCGATTGTCGATAATGCTCATTTCCTGTCCTGTTTTCCTTCAGGTGCCGCCTGTCGTGGCATCCTTTGCACCGGCCCGAAAAACCAATGTGATTTCCGGCATGCGCGATGCGTCAATTCCTGGGTACCGAACACTCAGACATGGGCGGCAGCGGGAAAAACCGATGCCATTTGCCCGGCCTGTGCCCGCGCCCATCCCGCCATTCGTCTGCGCTGCTCATTCATAAAGGCCAGACTTGGCATTTATCACGTCCGGGGCATGTATCATGTCGGACGATATGCTTCGCTTGGACAAAATGTCACGCGGCGACGGGCATTCCCTGCCTCCGGGAAACGGCGCTGATGAAGACCACGCCGTCCCATGTTTTGAGCGCCCGGAATGCGCGGGCCCCTTCCCCGCGTTCCGGGCCGCGCATCAGCGAATGCGCGGCAGCTGTTCCCACTGGTGGTAGGGCGGCGGCGAAGACAGCTGCCATTCGAGCGTCGTCGCACCTTCACCCCAGGGGTTGTTGCCGGCGATCCGCTTCTTTGCGAAGGCTTCCCATACGCAGAAGAGGAAGATCAGCACGCCGACGGCCGAGATGTAGGAACCGTAGGACGATACCATGTTCCAGCCGGCATAGGCATCGGGATAATCGATGTAGCGGCGCGGCATGCCGGCAAGACCGAGGAAGTGCTGCGGGAAGAACACAAGGTTCACGCCCACGAACATGACCCAGAAATGCAGCTTGCCGAGGAATTCGCTGTACATGTAGCCGGTGATCTTCGGGAACCAGTAATACCAGCCGGCGAAGATCGCAAAGACGGCACCGAGCGACAGAACGTAGTGGAAGTGCGCCACGACATAATAGGTGTCGTGCAGCGAACGGTCGAGACCGGCATTGGCGAGCTGGACGCCGGTGACGCCGCCGACCGTGAACAGGAAGATGAAGCCGATCGCCCAGACCATCGGGGTCGAGAAGGTCAGCGAACCGCCCCACATGGTCGCGATCCACGAGAAGATCTTGATACCCGTCGGCACCGCGATGACCATGGTGGCGAAGACGAAGTAACGCTGCGCTTCGAGCGACAGGCCGACCGTATACATGTGGTGGGCCCAGACGATGAAGCCGACGGCACCGATGGCGACCATGGCGTAGGCCATGCCGAGATAACCGAAGACCGGCTTCTTGGAGAAGGTGGAAATGATATGGCTGATGATGCCGAAGCCCGGCAGGATCAGGATGTACACTTCCGGATGGCCGAAGAACCAGAACAGGTGCTGGTAAAGAATCGGATCACCGCCGCCTTCCGGCGAGAAGAACGCCGTGCCGAAGTTGCGGTCGGTCAGAAGCATGGTGATGCCGCCCGCCAGAACCGGCAGGGAAAGCAGCAGCAGGAATGCGGTGACCAGAACCGACCAGGCAAACAGCGGCATCTTGTGCAGCGTCATGCCCGGAGCGCGCATGTTCAGAATGGTGGTGATGAAGTTGATCGCACCGAGGATCGACGAGGCGCCCGAAACGTGCAGCGCGAAAATCGCCAGATCCACCGCCGGTCCCGGCATGCCGTTGGTCGATAGAGGCGGATACATGGTCCAGCCGCCACCGACACCGTAGGCACCCGCGGGGCCCTCGACGAAGAGCGAGAGAATGAGAAGGATGAAGGCCGGAACGATCAGCCAGAAGGAGATGTTGTTCAGGCGCGGGAAAGCCATGTCCGGAGCGCCGATCATGATCGGGATCATCCAGTTGGCGAAACCGCCGATCAGCGCCGGCATGACCATGAAGAAGATCATGATCAGCGCGTGCGCGGTGGTGAACACGTTGAACATGTGCTTGCCGCCATCGATGGCGGCGTCACCCTCGAAGCCGTAGACCATGGACGCCAGACCGTGGAAGATCTGGATGCCCGGCTCCTGAAGCTCCATGCGCATGACGACGGAAAGCCCGCCGCCGACGATACCGGCGATGATCGCGAAGATCAGGTAGAGCGTGCCGATGTCCTTGTGGTTGGTCGACAGGAACCAGCGGGCGAAAAAGCCCGGCGTATGGGAATGATGTGCATCATGCGAATGGTCGTCATGAGCGTGCCCATCATGTGCGGAATGACCATGCGAGTGATGATCGTCGTGTGCGGAAGGTCCAGCCATTGTCCTCACTCCAGAGTCAGTTGGTTTCGTTGGCGGCAACATCGACCGTGCGCGGAGCGCCGTCGACTGCGGCCATCAGCGCCCGGTTCGCGCCGTTCAGATCAGAAGCGGCGGCGGCGTGCCAGGCATTGTACTGCTGTTCGGAAACCACCCGAATGGCGATGGGCATGAAGGCGTGGTCCTTGCCGCAAAGCTCGGAACATTGGCCATAATAGAGGCCTTCCTTCTCCGGCTTGAACCATGTTTCGTTGAGACGGCCAGGAACCGCGTCGATCTTGACGCCGAAAGCGGGCATGGCGAAAGCGTGGATGACGTCCGTGGGAGCCGCCGTCACCAGAAGGCGAACGGTCTTGCCGACGGGAACGACCATTTCATTGTCGACCGCGAGAAGACGCGGATAGCGGGCCTTGTCCTCCTTGCCGGCAGCGGCGCGATCCTCGTCCTTCAGCAGGTAGCTGTCGAAGGCGAGCGGCTCGGCGCCCTCGGTCGCCGTATATTCATAGTTCCACAGCCATTGCGTGGCGGTCGCCTTCAGCGTCAGATCAGGGTTTTCCGGCTGCGTCAGCTGCGCGTTCAAAAGATTGAACGATGGGAAAGCGAGGAACAGGAGAATGAGCACCGGCGCCAGCGTCCACACCACCTCGATCGCCGTGTTATGGCTGGTCTTGGAAGCCACCGGATTTTTCGCGGCGCGGAATTTCAAGGCAACGATGATGAGCAGCGCAAGAACGAAAAGCGTAACCGGAACAATGAACCAGAGCGTATATTGTTCAAACCAGCGTATTTCGTGCATGATCGGCGTGGCGGCCTCCTGCATGCCCATTTGCCAATGCACCGGCTGATCGGCGTGGGCGCCGACAGCCGTGAGCAGACAGGTCATCCCCGCCAGTGCTGCGTAAATCCTATTCGTCACGGTACCCTCTCCCTCACGCGTCTGATCTAGATCAATCACAGACGCAGAATCCATGCTTATGGTACTAACTTCAAACCACAGTTTGTCCTCTGCCGCAATATGCGTCGGGACACGGATGCGCCCCAATTTTGCCATTGGTCAATCCACGACGACTTTCTCTCACCCCACGCCTCGCCGGACCGGCCGAACGCGGTTTCAAACAGCCCGAATGCGACAAAGCCCCTTCTCAGAGCCGGTTTTACCGCCAGTTTCATCGCCGGAGAATGAACGTCGCACCGGGCAAATCAGACGCCCATAGCGGCGGACAGGTCCTATTTCCGCCCAACTCCGCTGGAATTGAAGGCTCAAGGCTTTTTTTTCCGGATTATGGCGTCAAAATAGCCGCACTGATTCGAATCCCAGAGGTATCCATGCGTCTTTCCCCGCTCGCGCGCACTTTTCTTGCCGCCGCCGGTCTTGCCATCATCGCTCCCGCCGCTGCGGCGCTGGCGCAACAGCAGCCGCCCGGAACGCCGAAGTCGACGCACGGAGCATGGTCGGTCATCTGCGACAAGCCGGCCGGCGCATCCGAAGAACAATGCGCCCTGATGCAGAACGTGATCGCCGATGACCGCCCGGAAGTCGGGCTTTCGGTGGTGGTGCTGAAGACGGCCGACCGCAAGTCGCGCATCCTGCGCATCCTCGCGCCGCTCGGCGTGCTGTTGAAGGATGGCATGGAGCTTTATATCGACAATAATAATATCGGCCGCGCCTATTTCACCCGCTGCTTCTCCGAAGGCTGCTATGTGGAAGTGGATATTGACGACGAGCTGCTGAAGGTGCTGCGCGCCGGCAAGAATGCGGTTTTCGCGCTGCGCGAAGCCGTGGATCAGGATCGCGTCGGTATTCCGATCGAGCTTTCCGGTTTTGCCGAAGGTTATGATGCACTGCCTTAAGTAAGGCCGCTTGCTTTTCGGAAACAAAACCATACTATCGAAGTATAGTTTTAGTACCTACTGAAAAGCATGACAGAAAACAAATCGATCAGCTTACGTTTGCTTTGCGGCATTGCCGTTTGTTACGTTGCACTGGCCTTAATGGCGGGTTACGCTCGCAGGACCGGGATGTTTTTTGATTCCCCCAGGGACTGGCGAATGATCGAGCTTGCTTTATCGGTTACGTCTGGCAACCAACTCGCTTACCTTCATTGGCAACGCTTCGCGCCTGATCCGAGGAATCATTGGTCACGGCTGACATTGCCGATGATCCTGCATCAATTAGGGGTGTGCATTGCCGCTGCCATCGTGGTTCATTTCATTTTCATGATGACGTAGACTCAATCACGCTTTGGCTTGCCACCAGCGCGCCGCAATCCTACATGCTAGCCAAACACTATCAGTTTGGAGCCTCCCATGACCGACGATCTTGTAAAACTCTTCGATTGCGACGAAACGCAATTGCGCAAGCTCGTCGGCGAGGCGCTCGCCGGCGCTGACGATGGCGAGCTTTTCATCGAACATGCCCAGGCCGAATCGCTGACCTTCGATAATGGCCGGCTGAAGGGCGGCTCCTTCAACACCGACCAGGGTTTTGGCCTGCGCGCCGTCGCCGGCGAAACGGTGGGTTATGCCCATGCGGGTGAGCTTTCGCAGAGCGCGCTGAAGCGTGCTTCCGATGCGGTGGGCGCGGTGACCAGAGGTTATTCCGGCTCCTATGCCACCGCACCGCAGCGCACCAACAAGAAGCTTTATGGCGACGAGAACCCGATCGGCAGCCCGAGCTTCGAGGAGAAGGTGAAGCTTCTCACCGATATCGACGCCTATCTGCGCGACAAGGACGACAAGGTCCGGCAGGTGACGGCGACCATTTCCGCAAGCTGGCAGGTGGTCGATATCCTGCGCGCCGATGGTCATCGCGTCAGCGACATCCGGCCAATGACCCGCATCAATGTTTCCGTCGTGGCGGGCGAAGGCGACCGGCAGGAAAGCGGCTCCTACGGCATTGGCGGCCGCGTCGGTTTCAGCGATTTCATCACCACGGAAAACTGGCAGCGCGGCGCGGATGAAGCGCTGCGGCAGGCGCTCGTCAATCTCACCGCCATCGATGCACCTGCTGGCACCATGGATGTGGTGCTCGGCTCCGGCTGGCCGGGCGTCATGCTGCACGAGGCGGTGGGCCACGGTCTGGAAGGCGATTTCAACCGTAAGAAAACCTCGGCCTTCGCCGGTCTGATGGGCGAAATGGTCGCCGCACCCGGCGTGACCGTGGTGGATGACGGCACCATCGACAGCCGCCGCGGCTCGCTGACGATCGACGATGAAGGCACGCCTTCCGGTTATAACGTGCTGATCGAGAACGGCAGGCTGGTCGGCTATATGCAGGACCGGCAGAACGCCCGGCTGATGGGCGCCAAGCCCACCGGCAACGGCCGCCGGCAGGGTTATGCCTATGTGCCGATGCCGCGCATGACGAACACATATATGCTGTCGGGCGACAAGATGCCGGAGGAGATCATCGCCTCCGTGAAGAAGGGCATTTACGCCGTCTCCTTCGGCGGCGGCCAGGTGGATATCACGTCCGGCAAATTCGTGTTCGGCTGCACCGAGGCCTACCTCATCGAAAACGGCAGGATCGGCGCGCCGGTAAAGGGCGCGATGCTGATCGGCAACGGGCCAGATGCGATGAAGCGCGTGTCGATGATCGGCAACGATTCCAAACTCGATACCGGCATCGGCAATTGCGGCAAGGCCGGACAATGGGTGCCTGTTGGCGTCGGCCAGCCGCATCTGCGCATGGACCAGATCACCGTCGGCGGTACGAAGGCGTAGGCGGTGGTTTTCGGGTGATTGCACTCAGTTGAGTCGATAACGCGGACAAAACGACGTGGCACCCTATACCCGGTCCGTCATTCCGGCCTTGAGCCGGAATCCAGTCGACGCGCGTCGGCGCGGCGGGACGACTCTTTTCAGCCCAAGGACTTGGGCTGGCTGGATTCCGGCTCAAGGCCGGAATGACGGCAGAAAGAGTCGCAACCGCACTGAGCCTGTCGCCATCCTGTCAGCCCATAGTCCCGCACATGGCTGCCATGATGAGGTTTTCTCTGGTATGCGGCCGGGAAGAGGATAAGATCGACACTTATGGCAAGCCCATCCTCCCACCGGGCCTGCGCGGCATAAGGAGACCATGACCATCATACGAAATGCCCTCGTTCCTGAACTTGCCGTCAGCGACTGGCAGAAAAGCCGCGCCTTTTATTGCGACCTGATCGGTTTTCATGTGGTCTACGAGCGCCCCGAAGAGGGCTTCACCTATCTAGCGCTGGGTGATGCGGAGCTGATGATCGACCAGATCGGCGCGACCCGGACATTCGTGACTGATAATGCCGCACTCGAATTTCCGCTCGGCCGCGGCATGAACCTGCAGCTCGCCGTTCCCTCCCTGCAACCCATTCTTTCCCGGCTGGAGCGATCCTTGATCGACCTCGTCATGCCGCTTGAGGAAAAATGGTACAGGCGCGGCACGGTCGAAGTGGGCAACCGGCAATTCATCGTCGCCGATCCCGACGGTTATCTGATCCGCCCGTTCGAAAGCCTCGGCGAACGCCCCTTCCGGTTCGGTTAAAGCCATGCTGCCTTTTCTTCCACAGGCCTTGGTTTTCGACATGGACGGATTGCTGATCGAAAGCGAGAGGCTCTATCGCGATTCATTTCTGGCTGCCTCGGAGGAAGGCGGCCATGGCATGAAGGTCGAGACCTATCAGAAGGTCTGCGGCAGCCCCTGGGACGTCATAACCGGCACCATCTTTGCCGATTACGGCGCGGATTTTCCCATCGACAGCTTCCGCGACGCCTGGCTCCGGCATCTTGGCGTGATGATGGCGGAGGGCGTGGCATTGAAGCCGGGCGTCGTCGACATTCTCGATCTGCTTGACCGGCTCGATATCCGCCGCGCCATCGCCACCTCGTCGCGGCACGATTCGGTGACGCGCCATCTCGGCCCCCACGATCTTCTCAGACGTTTCGACACCATCGTCGCGCGCGGTGATTATACCGAGCCGAAACCCGCGCCCATGCCCTATCTGACCGCGGCTCGACGGCTTTCCCTCGATCCGGGTCGCTGCCTTGCGCTGGAAGATTCCTATTCGGGCGTACGCTCGGCCTCATCGGCGGGCATGATGACGATCATGGTGCCTGACGTGGCACCGCCGACCGAGGAAATGAGGGAGAAGTGCATTACCATCGCAAGCGACCTTCATGCGGTGGCAAGGCTTTTGCAGGAAACACAACCGTCAGGGGCGTGAAAGCAAACCATAAGCCCGAGACCATGTCACATGGTCTTTGCCATTGGCCTCTATAGTGAATGTCATATTGGTCGGCGCGCCGATTGTGTCTGGGTTCCTCTTTCAGCGCACCATAAATCGGGGCGGTCATGCAGCTTGTTGCCGTGTCGCTTGCGACGCTGATTTTGCTTTTTCTTTCGATATTTCAGATTGCCCTTGCGGCCGGTGCGCCATTCGGCCGTTTCGCCTGGGGCGGCGAATACAGGATCCTGCCCTCCACGCAACGCGTTGCCAGCGGGGCATCTGTCCCGATCTACTCTCTCGCCGCGTCTTTCCTGCTGCAAAAAGCTGGCTTCGTCGGCCTCTGGCCCGCGGCCTGGATTGAGCCCGTCATCTGGACCATGGCCTGCACTCTCTCGGTGATCGCCGGATTGAACTCTATATCGCGAAGCCGCCCAGAACGGCTGATCATGACGCCGTTATCCGGGCTTCTCGCAATTCTGTTCTTTGTCGTCGAACGCTTGTAACCGCAGCGATGGACGGGGGTCCAAGCATAGCCGCCGCCCGCCGCAAACCATCATTTCGACGGCTTGAAACGCCACTTTCGCTCGATCGCACCTTCGATATCGAGACCATTCTGATGCGCCAATAACAGCACATGGCCGAGAAGATCGGCGGTTTCATCGGCCAGATCCCGCTTCATCTCCTCTTCGCTCCTGCCTTTGCTGCGCCCCCGCCCCGTCAGCCGGTTCCAGGCCTGCGTCACCTCGCCCACCTCTTCCTGAAGCTTTAGCATGTACCAGTCCGGATCACGGGCGATCCCGTTTTCATCGGCATATTTCTGCGAGGCCGCCTCGAACTGGCGCATCATGGACATGAGCATTTGTTCATCCTTTGTTCGTGCGCTACCACTCTAATCACGATTCTCCGGCGACGTCGATTCCAAAGCGCTCGGTCAGAGAGCGGATGGTATTTGCGCGACAGGCGCCTGCCGGCTGGATTAAGAGAGAGGTATTCGAAAACCGTGTCGTCACCCATGCCCTCGCTCGATTTTTTCTCATCGCTCATCACCGCACATAGCCCGACATCGCTTGCGATGTTTGCTGGCGCCGCCTTTCTCGCCGGCCTTGCCCGCGGCTTTTCCGGTTTCGGCGCGGCGCTCATCTTCATCCCGCTCGCCAGCGCCATCGTCGGGCCGCGTATCGCGTCAGCGGTTCTGCTGGTGGTGGACGGCGTATTGACGCTCGGCATGATACCGCCCGCCTTTCGCATGGCGGACCGGCGCGAAGTCTTCACCATGGCGGCCGGCGCATTTGTCGGCGTGCCGCTCGGAACCCTGTTGCTTTCGAAGGGCGATCCGCTCACCCTTCGCTGGCTCATCTCCGGCGTGGTCGTGGTGCTGCTGGTGTTTCTGGTGTCCGGCTGGCGTTACAGCGGCCGGCCGAAAACACCGCTCACCCTCTTCACCGGGCTTCTCGCCGGGCTGTTTTCGGGGGCTGCGCAACTGGGCGGCCCGCCCGTCGTCGCCTATTGGCTGGGCGGGGCGCTGAAAGGCGCTTTCGTGCGCGCCAATGTCATTCTTTATTTCGCGGTTTCGACGGTGTTCTCCATCGCCAGCTATTTTGTCGGTGGCCTGTTCACCGTCGATGTCTTCGTGTTTTTCCTGCTGGCCCTGCCCTTTTATGGGGCGGGCCTTTATGCTGGCGCGCGGCTGCATGGGCTTGCCGACGAGGCGGCGTTCCGGCGCATCTGCTATGGGTTGATCGCCATCTCCGCCGTCATCGGACTGCCGCTGTTCGATTCGTTGCTGAAATAGGCGAAGACAGGGACTGCCTTCAACTGCAACAGCAGTGTGCTTCCTTCTCCGTCATCCTCGCCCTTGAGGCGAGGATCCACAACCACGCGCGACAATGGATCCTCGGGTCAAGCCCGAGGATGACGTCGAGTTTGGCGTGAGATTTCACCAACAACCCGAACGCCTTCGCCGCAATCAGGGATACATGCGGACCTTGGACCATGCACCATCGGGCGTCTCGCGACGGAATTCGATGCGGTCGTGCAGGCGGAACTTGCGGTCGTGCCAGAATTCGATGCTGACGGGGCGGATGCGGAAACCGGACCAATGGGACGGGCGCGGAATTTCGCCGATCGCATATCTGGCGGTATATTCGGCCACTGCTTTTTCCAGCGCGAACCGGCCTTCCAGCGGCCGCGACTGTTTGGAAGCCCAGGCGCCGATGCGGCTGCCGCGCGGGCGCGAGGCGTAATAGATATCCGCCTCCTCGTCGCTGACGATCTCCACCTCGCCGCGCAGGCGCACCTGACGCCGCAGGCTTTTCCAGTGGAAACACATGGCCGCTTTTTTCTGGCCGAGGATCTCCTGGCCCTTCTGGCTTTCGAAATTCGTGTAGAAAACAAAGCCGCGGTCGTCGACGCCTTTCAGCAGCACCATGCGCACATTCGGCAGGCCATTTTCGTCCACGGTGGCAAGCGCCACCGCGTTCGGATCGTTGATTTCGGAAGCCGTCGCGTCCTTCAGCCATTCGGCAAAAAGCGTGAAAGGTTCATTTTCTTCCGTGAAGTCACTGGATGTTAACCCCGTTTCCGACATATTGACTAAAATGCTCCCGAGCTGATTTGGACCCCAGAGATGATCTCTGGTGAAAGATGGTGACCGTCATAGCAAAGTCGAACAGTCGAACAAAGAGCCTCCTTTCGTCGGTAGCGGAAGTTTCCGCCGTCGTGTCAATGCTCGTGGTGCTGAGCGGCTGCGTCAGCCTCGATCTGTTCGGTGGCGACAAGGTCGACCGCTCGCTTTCCACGGCATCCGTTCCCAACCAGCCGAACAACGCGCCGCAGACGGACGATGCGACGATCCGCAATGCGGTAACGTCCGCCGATCTCGCCAAGCTCGCCGACCAGCCGCTGCCCTGGGCCAACGCCGCCACCGGCAGCGCCGGCGTCGTCACCGCCATTCACGAAGACAAATCCAGCGGTTTCGTCTGCCGCGATTTCAGGACGACGCGCCACTCCTTCGAGGGCGTTGCGAGCTATGCCGGACAGGCCTGCCTGTCGGAAACCGGCGAATGGCTGCTGACCCGCTTCGAGCAGAAATAATCTGTTTACCCTGCCATGGGGAATAAAGCCGGCCTCGGTGCGGCGCGCTCCTCCGTAAAGGAGTGATTAGCAACTTATTGCAACAGTCGACGTTGATTAAACCGAGGGCGTGCAGGCGAATGATCGCGGGCATCCCTTTTCGGAGGGGTTAGTTTCAGGATTGCGCCATGAAGGGCGGCAGGCACCTGAGCCAACGTAACTGGTGTTTCGCATGCGCGATCCATATTCAATCCTCGGCGTAAAACGTGACGCCCGCCACGAGGAAATCAAGGCCGCCTGGCGCACGAAGGCGAAAACCGTCCATCCGGACGCCAATCGCGACGATCCCGATGCTTCGGCGCGATTCGCCGAGATCGGGCAGGCTTATGATCTCCTCAAAGACCCGAAAAAACGCGATCTGTACGACCAGGCCCGCAAGGCGGCCGAGAAGAAGCAGCGCGGCGAAACCATCATGCAGCAGCGGGAAGCCGCGCGCGAAGCCGCCGAGCGCGCCAAGGCCGCCGAAAAGCTGATGGAGGAACTGGCCCGCGCCGATGCCCGCAACCGGGCGCAGACCGGCCAGAAAACCGACGCCAAGGCGGAAACCGCCGAAGATATCGTCGAGCGGATTTTTGGTGCGGAAGCGCAGAACGACCCCAAGGTGCAGCAGGCGGCAGAGGCCGCAAAGGCCGCCGCAAGTGCTGCAAAAAGCGATGGCGCCGGCGAGACCGCCCAGCCCGGCGCCGGCGATGACAGGACAGCACCCACATCGCTCGCCGCCAATATCTTCAGCGCTCTCGTGCGCCGGTTCCGCACGCCGCAGCCGGCTCCCGAAAAAGCGCCTGACATTACCGCGGAAGCCACCGTCACGGTCGCCGATCTGCTGGAACACAAGTGGATGACCGTGTCGCTTGCCGACGAACGCGAGGTTCGTTTCCAGCTTGAAGCGGGCATGACGGACGGACACGTTGTGCGGCTGAAGGGACAGGGGCTGAAGCTTCCCAACATGGCGCGCGGCGATCTCGCCGTGACATTGCTGGCCGCCCGCGACGATGCCTTTGCGCTTCGTGGCTTCGATATTCACACGACGCTGCCGATATCGCTCGGCGACGCGGTTCTGGGGTGCGAAACGAAAGTCAGGACACCGCTCGGCGAGGAAAACATCACCATTCCGGCCTGGTCCGGCTCGGACCGTGTGCTGAGGCTTGCCGGCAAGGGCCTCGCCGACGGCAAGGGTGGACAGGGCGATCTCGTCATCGAATTGCGCATCGTCCTGCTTGAAAAGCCGGATGAAAAAGTGACCGACCTGATGCGACACATGCGCGAAGGCCTTTATTTGTGAAAGTTTTGCGAATAGCCGGGACAACGCACCCTTTGTTACGCTCCCTAACAGTTGATGATCTTTGGCAATCTTGAACAGGATTGCAGCCTATGCCATAGGCAGGACCGATCAAAAGTATTAGGGAGCATAAAATGGCTCAGGCATCCGGCCTCATGGCTGGCAAACGCGGCCTCATCATGGGTGTCGCCAATAATCGTTCCATCGCTTGGGGTATCGCCAAGGCCTGTGCCGACGCGGGCGCGGAAGTTGCGCTGACCTGGCAGGGCGACGCGCTGAAGAAGCGGGTCGAGCCGCTCGCGCAGGAACTGGGCGCCTTCATGGCCGGTCACTGTGACGTGACCGATCTCGAGACGATCGATGCGGTTTTTGCCGGGCTGGAAAAGCACTGGGGCAAGATCGACTTCGTCGTGCACGCCATCGCCTTTTCCGACAAGGACGAGCTGACCGGCCGTTACCTCGATACCAGCCGCGACAATTTCAACCGCACCATGGATATTTCCGTGTTCTCGCTGGCCGCCGTTGCCAAGCGTGCCGAGCCGGTCATGAATGACGGTGGCTCGATCATCACGCTGACCTATTACGGCGCCGAGAAGGTCATGCCGAATTACAACGTCATGGGCGTGGCCAAGGCCGCACTCGAGGCGAGCGTGCGTTATCTCGCCGTCGACCTCGGCAATCGCGGCATTCGCGTCAATGCCGTTTCCGCCGGCCCGATCAAGACGCTTGCCGCTTCCGGCATCGGCGACTTCCGCTATATTCTGAAGTGGAACGAATATAATGCGCCGCTGAAGCGTACCGTTTCCATCGAGGAAGTCGGCAAGTCGGCGTTGTACCTCTTGTCCGACCTTTCGACCGGCGTGACCGGCGAAATCCACCATGTCGATTCCGGTTACCACACCATCGGCATGAAGGCGGTGGATGCGCCCGATATTTCGGTGGTGAAGGACTGACCACCGGCGGACATGCTTGAAACAGGGGTATCGCCTTGCTCGTCTATGTGATCCGGCACGGACAAACGGACTGGAATGCGATACGCCGGCTTCAGGGCCAGAAAGACATTCCGCTCAATGATTTCGGCCGCCAGCAGGCGGTCGGCAATGGCAGGCTTCTCGCCCGTCTTTTGGGCGAACGGGCCACGGATTTCGATTATGTGGCAAGCCCGCTCGGGCGCACGCGCGAGACCATGGAACTGATGCGCGGCGCGATGGGCCTCGATCCGCTCGCCTATCGCACCGACGATCGCCTGATCGAAGTTTCCTTCGGCGACTGGGAGGGGCAGACCCTGCCGGAACTGAAGAAAGAATTCCCGGACCGGGTGAAGGCGCGCAAGGCCAATAAATGGGATTTCATTCCCCCCGGCCAGGATGCCGAAAGCTATGAAATCCTCTCCTGGCGCATCGGCGCATGGCTCTCCTCCGTGGAGCAACCAACAATCTGCGTCTGCCATGGCGGCGTGATCCGCTCGATCTTCCGGCTGGTTTCCGGCATGGACAAGGACGAGGCGTCGAGGACGCAGATTCCGCAGGACCGGATATTGAAGGTCGAGATCGACAGGAACAGTGCGGACTGGATTTCGTGAGAGCTGACAGAGGCCAATTCTCTGCATAGTCTGTCAGGCGTTTCCTATGAGTGGCGAGACGCTGCGGCTTGTTTCTTCTCCCCGAGGGGGAGAAGGTGGCCCGAAGGGTCGGATGAGGGGGCTAGCTCACAGTATTTCTCTACCCTCGCCCCCTCATCCCGCTGCCGCGGACTTCTCCCCGGCGGGGAGAAGAAACAAGCGGTATCCGCTCGTTTCACAACGGGGGTTTTGGTGTAAGGGGCCGCCGCTTACTCAACGACCTGAAGATCGTCGACCACGCGTTTCCCATCCACTTCCGTGTAGAACACCACGACCTTCACGCCCGCTTTCAGACCTTCGAAATTGAACTCTTCCGGCACGCGATAGGTCTTGCCGTCGCTCAGCGTAATGCTCAGGCCGTTCGCATCGATCTTGCTGATCGTGCCTTCCACGTCGACGCTCTGGGCGAAGCCATTGATGGGCATCAGGAGGTTGGCGGTGGCCAGAAGGGCGGCAATCATCATACGCATCGATCTAGCTTTCGTGGATTTGCGTGAAAACCTTACATGCATGAAGAATTGCCTTTCGAATGTGGCGGAAATTGCCCGCAACCATGACATTTTCGGCCCAATTGATGAACGGATTTGGGATCGTGTTCAAGCCGTTAGTGATTTTTACACCGCATTTCGCAGCAATATTGGAAAACTCCGGATTAACGTGGAAAACGACGGCGCTTTTACATTTTCCTCATTTCGAAAAACGTCTTTGGCCGGTCCCGAATCGCCACCCCGCCCTCATCCCTGTTCCCGGAGGAGACGTATCGTCGTCGTGCGTACCGCACTTATCCCACCGCTGAGAAAGAAAGGCTTTTGCCTTGCCCGGATTTTCCACTAAGACAAATCCGCTTGTTTTAAACGGCGCTCACCGCAGGCGCCCTGTTTTCCGGTTTTGAGAACTATGTCGCATAACAGTTTCGGTCATCTTTTCCGCGTTACCACCTGGGGAGAAAGCCACGGGCCCGCACTCGGCTGCGTGGTGGATGGCTGCCCGCCCGGCATCCGCTTCACCCTTGCCGAGGTGCAGCACTGGATGGACAAGCGCAAACCGGGCCAAAGCCGTTTCGTGACCCAGCGCCGCGAGGATGACGTCGTAAAAGTTCTCTCCGGCGTGATGCTGGATGAGGACGGCGAGACGATGATCACGACAGGCACGCCGATTTCCATGCTGATCGAAAATACCGACCAGCGTTCCAAGGATTACGGCGAGATCGCCAAGCGGTTCCGTCCCGGCCATGCGGATTTCACCTATGATCTGAAATACGGCATTCGCGACTATCGCGGCGGCGGGCGCTCCTCGGCGCGCGAGACGGCGGCGCGTGTCGCCGCCGGTGCGATTGCCCGCAAGGTGGTGCCGAGCCTCAATGTGCGCGGCGCGCTGGTGCAGATCGGCAAGCACAAAATCAACCGCAACAATTGGGATTGGGATCAGGTCGACCAGAACCCGTTCTTCTGCCCGGACGCAGCCATGGTGCCGGTGTGGGAAGACTATCTCGACGGCATCCGCAAGGCAGGCTCCTCCATCGGCGCCGTTGTCGAAGTGGTGGCGGAAGGCGTTCCGGCCGGTATCGGCGCGCCGATCTATGCCAAGCTCGATCAGGATATCGCTTCCAGCCTGATGTCGATCAACGCCGTCAAGGGCGTGGAAATCGGCGAAGGTTTTGCCTCGGCCGAGCTTTCCGGCGAGGAGAACGCCGACCAGATGCGCATGGGCAATGACGGCAAGCCGATTTTCCTCTCCAACCATGCCGGCGGCATTCTGGGCGGCATCGCGACCGGCGAGCCCGTCATCGCCCGTTTCGCCATCAAGCCCACTTCCTCCATTCTGACGGAGCGCCTGTCGATCGATACCGATGGCAACAACGTCGATGTGCGCACCAAGGGCCGCCACGACCCCTGCGTCGGCATCCGCGCCGTGCCCATCGGCGAGGCGATGATCGCCTGCACCGTCGCCGACCATTATCTGAGGGATCGCGGCCAGACTGGCCGTTTGAAATAAGGGAGGATCGCCATGGCCTACGACCAGAAACGCGTTGTCGACGCCATCCGCGCTTTCGAAGCGGGTGAAATCGTTGTCGTGACCGATGATGACGACCGCGAGAACGAAGGCGATCTGATCATTTCGGCGGTTCACTGCACGCCCGAAAAAATGGCGCTGATCGTGCGCCACACCTCGGGTATCGTCTGCGCGCCCATGCCGCGTGAGGAAGCCAAGCGGCTGAACCTCAACGCCATGGTGGCGGAAAACGACAGCGCCCATACGACGGCCTTTACCGTCAGCGTCGATTTCAAGCATGGCACCACAACAGGCATTTCCGCCGACGACCGCACGCTGACGGTGCGCAACCTTGCCAACCCCAATGTCGGCGCATCCGATTTCACCCGGCCGGGCCATATCTTCCCGCTGATTTCCCGCGAGGGCGGCGTCTTGATGCGCTCCGGCCATACCGAAGCGGCGGTCGATCTCTGCCGGCTCGCCGGCCTGCCGCCCATCGGCGTCATCAGCGAGCTGGTGAATGACGACGGTACGGTGATGCGCGGCCCGCAGGTCCTCGATTTCGCCGAAAAACATGGCATGAAGCATGTTTCGGTCGCCGATCTCATCGCCTATCGCCAGCGCAAGGAAACGCTGGTGGAGATGGAATCCGCCTTCACCATCGACACCCCCTTCGGCCCGGCCAAGGCGCAGACCTATTCCCTGCCCTGGGATCCGATGCAGCATATGGCGGTGATCTTCGGCGATATCAGAGACGGCGTCGATATTCCCGTGCGCCTGCATCCGGAGAATGTCGCCGACGACGTATTCGGCGACCGCCAGCCGGTGCGGCACTATATGCAGAAGATCGCCGAGGAAGGCCGCGGCGTCATCGTTTATCTGCGCGAGGGTTCCGTCGGCGTCGGCCAGGTAGCCGGACGCCGCAAGGCGCGCGACCCGGACGAGGCGCATGCCCAGGCCCGTTCGCGCGAGAATGAATGGCTGGAAATCGGCCTTGGCGCGCAGATCCTGAAGGATCTCGGCATCAGCTCCATAAAGCTGATGACCACGCGCGAGCGGCATTATGTCGGGCTTGAAGGCTTCGGCATCAAGATTTCGGCGACGGATATCGGGTGATTTTGAGCGCTAGTCCAGCGTCAAAGCGCACTGGTCCAGCGTCAAAGCGCAATTATGGGGCGAGCGGGTGCGGCATTTTTCTTCTCCCCGCCGGGGAGAAGTCCGCGGCAGCGGGATGAGGGGGCAAGCTCTCCGCATATCGCTAGCGTCACCCCCTCATCCGACCCTTCGGGCCACCTTCTCCCCGGCGGGGAGAAGAAACAAGCCGCGACACTGCGGCATCGCGGATCGGTAACCTTGCGTCTGGCAGGCACCTGTCTCACACTCATCCGTGCGGAAAACCTCAATTCTCCTCCCGCCAGCCCTCCAGATAATTCACGCTCTCCACCCCGGTAAACTTCGCCAGCCTCATCAGTTCCGCGTCGAGCTTCTCCAGCCGTCCAGCCGAGGCGCGTACACCCGGCTCCAGCCAGAGACGACGAACATCCAGCGTGCCGCCCTTGCGCTCCGCCTTCATGTCGATACGGCCGATCAGCCGGTCGCCCTCCAGAAGCGGAAAGACATAATAGCCATATTGCCGTTTCGGCTCCGGCACGAAGACCTCGATGCGATAATAAAAGCCGAATAGCCGCTCCGTGCGATTGCGGTCGCGCAGCAGCGGGTCGAAGGGGCTCAAGACCCGGACGCGGGCGGTGGGTTCCGGTACATCGCTCAGGTCGGCGGTGAAATCGGCGAAGGCAAAAGACGGGCGGGCAGTGTCGCCGTCGCTTGCAAGAAGCGAGACCTCGCAGAGCTCGTCGCGATGGCTTTTGACCCAGTCCCTCGCCTCCTGCGGGGTAACGAGGTCGAAAAAGGCGGCGATTTCGCCGTGGGTGGCAAAACCAAGCCGCTTCAGCGCCTCGCGGCAGGCCCAGTCGACAAATTCGGCATGCTCCACTTCGGTTTCGTGATGCTCGCCGGGAATGACCCGTTCGGCGAGATCATAGACCTTCTGGAAATTCACGCGGCCGGAGATTGCGAGCTTGCCGGTGTGCCAGAGATATTCAAGCGCGGTCTTGGACGGGTGCCAGTTCCACCAGCCGCCGGACTGGTGCCCCTCCTCCTTCAGCTCCCGCGCCAGAACCGGTCCGCTTACCGCAATGCGCTCCAGCGTTTCGCCGAAAGCCGCATCGAAGCCCTCGCCATGCCATTTGCGCCAGCGCTCCTGAATGATCGGCTCGCGGCGGCGGAAGCGATGTTTCCAATAGGGATAAAATTCCGTCGGCAGGATGGAGGCGTCATGCGTCCAGTGTTCGAAGAGCGCGCGGTCCTTTTCCAGCAGCGTTGTCAGGTGGCCGCGCCTGTAGGTCTGGTTGCGGGAAAAGATGATCTGGTGGTGAGCGCGCTCCACCGTGCCGATGCTGTCCACCTGCACGAAGCCGAGGTCAGTGATGAGCCGCAGCAGCCCGTCCTTGGAAAGCGCCTTGCCGGGCGGAGAGGAAAGCCCCTGCCGCGCCAGAAAAATCCGCCTTGCCGCTTCGTTCGAAACCTTGATCGTCATGGAGGGAAAGGTAGAACGGCTTTTTCAGGATTGCAATGTTCTTTTTTTGTTCTTTTCTTTCTGTTGGTAACGTGCGTGGTCCACACCCACTGTTCCCCTTCATACCGGCCTTGAGCCGGTACCCAGCCGGCACGCGTCCGTGTGACGCCCCCCCCTTTCAGCCCACGGACTTGGGCTGGCTGGATTCCGGCTCAAGGCCGGAATGACGGAAAGGGAGCGCTTGGTGCTAGGAAAAATCGATGCCGTGGATTATGCGAGAGAGCATGAAAAACTTGGAAATCCGTTTCGACTTTGCCGGCGTGGCCTTCGAAGGCCGGCAAGCCTTGCAGCCCCTGTCTCTCACCATGACAGAACGGCGCATCGGCGTGATCGGCCTCAACGGTTCGGGCAAGACCACCTTTGCACGGCTGATCAACGGGCTGACCAAGCCGAGCGGGGGCAAGGTGTCGATCAACGGTCTCGATACCGTGACGGATGCCAAGGCGGTGTTGCGGGCGGTGGGTTTCATCTTCCAGAACCCGCAGAACCAGATCATCCTGCCGATCGTACGCGACGATGTCGCCTTCGGCCTCAAGCGGCTCGGTCTCGGCAAGGCGGAAACCGAAAGCCGGGTGAAGACCGTTCTCGCCCGGCTGGGCATCTCGCATCTGGAGGAGCGGCGCGCCCATGAACTTTCCGGCGGCGAGCTGCAGCTTGCGGCGCTGGCGGCCCTGCTGGTCACGGAACCGCAAATCCTCATTCTCGATGAGCCGACCAACCAGCTCGATCTCAAGAACCGCACCATCGTCGAGAAAACCATGGCGGCGCTGTCGCAGACGCTGATCGTCATCACCCACGACCTGCCGCTGCTTCAAGGTTTCGACCGCGTGCTGGTTTTCCATGAGGGTGCCCTGATTGCAGATGCCGCCCCCGATGAGGCCGTCGCGCATTATCTGGAGGTGGTCTCGCGATGAAATCGCTGCACGTTGAAGGCACGGGCTGGCTCTACCGCGTTTCGCCGCGCCTCAAGCTCCTGACGCTTACGGGTTTCAGCATTGCGCTGTTCCTCACCCGCGATCTGCTGCTTCTCGGATGTGCCGTGGTTCTCGCCGCCGCCATCCTGCGCGGGACGCGGCTGCCCATCCGGGAGATCGGCCTGCGGCTGCGCCCGGTGATGCTGACCATCTTTCTCGTCGCCGGCTTCAGCTATCTCCTGCTTCCGGCCCACGATGCCAGCGTCAATCTTCTGCGGCTGACGGCGCTGGCGCTCCTCGCCACCGCCGTCACCATCACCGTCAGCATTTCAGAGTTCATGGACGAGATCGCGCTTGCCGCCGCCCCGCTGGAAAGGCTGGGGCTGGTGAAGGCGGCCGATATCGGGCTCTCGGTCGGACTGGTGGTGCGCTTCGTGCCTGAGATCGTCAACCGTTACCATGCGGTGCGCGATGCGCATCGGGCGCGCGGCCTGCCGGTGCGGATGGCCACCATCATCGTACCGCTGGTCATTATGACGTTGAAGGATGCCGATGCCATTGCCGACGCCATTGACGCGCGCGGTTTCAGAGGCCAAAGCTGACGACCAGATAACCATCCGGAGTTTTAAGCGCCATGACGACCCGCGACCTTGTGCTGATTTCGCTGTTTTCCGCCATCATCATCGCACTCGGGCTTCTGCCGCCGATCACGCTCGGTTTCATTCCGGTGCCCATCACCGCGCAATCGCTCGGCGTCATGCTGGCCGGCGTCGTGCTGGGCGCGAAACGCGGCACGCTTGCGGTTCTGCTGACGATCCTGATCGCAGCCATCGGCCTGCCGGTGCTTTCTGGCGGGCGCGGCGGTCTTTCGATCTTCACCACGCCGACGACGGGCTTCCTGATCGGCTGGATCGCAGCCGTTTTCGTGACCGGTTTCCTCTCGGAAAAATTCGTCCATCGCGGTCAGTCGGCACTGGCGCAGGGTATCGGTTTCTTCGTCGCCAGCCTGATCGGCGGCGTGGTCGTGCTTTATGCCTTCGGCATCACCTATCTGGCGGTGGTCGTCGGGCTCGGTTTCGAAAAGGCCTTCATGGGTTCGCTCGCCTTCATTCCGGGCGATGCGCTGAAGGCCGTGCTCGCGGCGCTGGCCGGCCGCGCCGTGATGGCCGGTTATCCGCTTCTGCCGCAGCGCGCCTGAACACACTTTCTTCGGGAGGAAAAGCATGGCGACGCGTTTATACGAACATCCGATCTTCCTGGAGCATATCACGCCATCCGGCCACCCCGAGCGGCCGGATCGCCTGCGGTCGCTGAACATCGCGCTCGAACACCCGAATTTCGAGCGGCTGGACCGCAAACAGGCGCCGCAGGCCAATGAGGATGCGGTACTTCTGGCACATCCGGAAGAGCATCTGCTTGCCGTCATGCGCCAGGTGCCCGAAGAGGAAGGCGAGATCAACCGGATCGAGTCCGATACCTATCTCTCGCCAAAAAGCCTGCAGGCGGCGCTGACCGGCATCGGCGCTGCCATGGCGGCCGTGGATGACGTTTTTACCGGCGCTGCCGACAATGTCTTCGTCGCCGCCCGCCCGCCCGGCCATCATGCGGAAACCGCCAAGGCCATGGGTTTCTGTCTCTTCAACAATGTGGCGATTGCCGCCCGTCATGCGCAGAAGGCGCACGGCGCAGAGCGCATCGCCATCATCGACTGGGACGTGCATCACGGCAACGGTACGCAGGATATCTTCTGGAATGATACGTCGGTGCTGTTCTGTTCCACCCACCAGATGCCGCTTTACCCGTGGAGCGGCGACAAGCACGAAACAGGCGTGAAGAACAATATCGTCAATGCGCCGCTTTCGCCCAATACCGGCAGCGAACATTTCCGCGAGGCGTTCAAATCGCGGGTCCTGCCGGCGATCGCCGATTTTTCGCCCGATCTCATCCTTATCTCCGCCGGTTTCGATGCGCATCACCGCGATCCGCTGGCGCAGATCAATCTGGTGGGCGAGGATTTCGACTGGGCGACGGGCCGGCTTCTGGAAATGGCCGACAAATACACATCGAACCGGGTCGTCAGCCTGCTGGAAGGCGGTTATGATCTGGAAGGGCTGGCGGAATCGGCAGCCATGCATATTTTGAGAATGATGAAGGGTTGAACATGACGGAAAATGCCAACACAGCCGATGTCAGCGGTTATTCTTTCGAAAAAGCCGTCGCCGAGCTGGAAAGCATTGTCGCACGTCTGGAACGCGGCGACGTGGCGCTGGACGAATCCATCGCCATCTACGAGCGCGGCGAAGCCCTGAAGAAACATTGCGAAACGCTGCTCAATGCTGCGGAAAAGCGGATCGAGAAAATCCGTCTCGACCGTGCGGGCAAGCCGCAGGGTGTGGAGCCGCTGGACGGGGAGTGATTGGGCCACTCAACTCCTTCATTCCTGTTCCCCGGAACAAGTCCGAGGATGTCACAGGAATCCAGTCGACGCGCGTCTGCGCGGCGGAGAAAGTCCTTTCAGCCCAAGGACTTGGGCTGGCTGGATTCCTGTGACAAGCACAGGAATGAGGGAAGCGGTAGGTCAAGCCGCATTCAATTCGCCCCTCGCATGGGGTGACAACACACAAACACAGCGTTCGATATCCCGACACTCCCCCTCCCCATCCGTTATGCTAAACTCCGCCACTGACGCTACGAGGAGCAAGCGATGTCCTTCTTTCCCGGTAACGATCCCGTCGCGGGTGATGCCTTTGCCTGCGATGCCATTGAGAACCTCATCATTCCGCGCACCAGCGATATTGGCGGCTTTGCCGTGCGCCGCGCATTGCCGACCCGGCAGCGGCGGCTTGTCGGTCCCTTCATCTTTTTCGACCGCATGGGCCCGGCAATCCTCAAGGCGGGAGAGGCGCTGGATGTGAAGCCGCATCCGCATATCGGGCTTTCCACCGTCACTTATCTGTTCGACGGTGAAATCAAGCACCGCGACAGTCTCGGCACAGAACTCGTCATTCGCCCCGGCGACATCAACCTGATGACGGCCGGGCGCGGCATCGTGCATTCGGAACGCACACCGGAAAACCTGCGTGGCCATCCGCTCTCCATGTCCGGCCTGCAGACCTGGCTCGCCCTGCCAGACCATATGGAAGAAATCGATCCGGCCTTTGCCCATACGGCAAAGGAAGACATGCCACTGATCGATATCAAGGGCGCGTCCGGCCGGGTGGTGATCGGCGAATTCGAAGGGCTCACCTCGCCCGTTTCGGCCTTTACCGACACGCTTTATGTCGATCTGACGCTGGAGCCGGGGGTAAAATTTCCCTTCTCCGCCGATCATGAAGAGCGGGCAATCTATATTCTCTCCGGTTCGCTGGATGTCGCGGGCGATATTTTCGCCGCCGATCAGCTCCTCGTTTTCCGACCGGGCGACGATATCACGCTGCAGGCGGGCAGCAATGGCTGTCACATCATGATCTTCGGCGGGGCGGCGCTCAATCAGCGCCGTTACATCTGGTGGAACTTCGTTTCGTCATCAAAAGAACGCATAGAACAGGCCAAACAGGAGTGGAGAACCGGACGCTTCGACATCGTTCCCGGCGACGAAGAAGAGTTTGTCCCTTTGCCGGAAGGTTGAAATTCTATAGAAGTATACGACATGCAGGGCTCACCCGCCGGCTTTCGCGATAGAGGGCACCTTGCGGACCACCAGAAAAGGCCGAACGATTGACCGGAATGCCACAGACACCATTGCTCGACCGGGTGAATTTTCCCTCCGATCTCAAGGAGATCGACGATCGCGACCTGCCGGAACTGGCACGGGAACTGCGCGACGAGATGATTGACGCCGTGTCGAAGACCGGTGGCCATCTGGGGGCCGGCCTCGGCGTGGTGGAACTGACGATTGCCATTCACAAAGTGTTCAACACGCCCGAAGACCGGCTGATCTTCGATGTCGGCCACCAATGTTATCCGCACAAGATCCTGACCGGCCGCCGCGAGCGCATCCGCACGCTGCGCCAGGAAGGCGGCCTTTCCGGTTTCACGCGACGCGCCGAAAGCGAATATGACGATTTCGGCGCCGGCCATTCCTCCACCTCCATTTCCGCCGGCCTCGGCATGGCGGTGGCGGCGGGTCTTGATGGCAGCGACCGCAAGGTGATCGCCGTGATCGGCGACGGCTCCATGTCCGCAGGCATGGCATTCGAGGCGCTCAACAATGCCGGCGCGCTCGATGCGCGGCTGATCGTCATCCTCAATGACAACGACATGTCGATTGCGCCGCCGACGGGGGCGATGAGCGCCTATCTGGCGCGCCTTGCATCCGGCCGCACCTATATGGGCTTCCGTGATTTCGGCAAGAAACTCACCGCCTATCTCGGCAAGACCATCGACCGCGCCATTACCCGCGCCGTGACCCATGCGCGCGGCTACGTGACCGGCGGCACGCTGTTCGAGGAGCTTGGTTTCTATCATATCGGCCCGATCGACGGTCACTCCTTCGATCACCTGCTGCCGGTACTGCGCAATGTGCGCGACAACCAGAAAGGCCCCGTCCTCATCCATGTGGTGACGCAGAAGGGCAAGGGTTATGCGCCGGCGGAAGCGGCCGCCGACAAATATCACGGCGTCAACAAGTTCGACGTCATTACCGGCGCGCAGGCGAAAGCCAAGCCGAATGCGCCGAGCTATACCAGCGTCTTTGCCGAGGCGCTGATTCAGGAAGCCACCCTCGATGACAAGATCATCGGCGTGACGGCGGCCATGCCGAACGGCACAGGCCTCGACAAGATGGCCGAGCTTTTCCCGGCCCGCACCTTCGATGTCGGCATTGCCGAACAGCACGCCGTCACCTTCGCGGCCGGGCTTGCGGCTGACGGTTACAAGCCGTTCTGCGCGCTCTATTCCACTTTCCTGCAACGCGGTTACGACCAGCTGGTGCATGATGTGGCGATCCAGAGCCTGCCGGTGCGTTTCCCCATCGACCGCGCCGGTTTTGTAGGTGCCGACGGACCGACCCATGCCGGCTCCTTCGACACGACTTTCCTCGCCACCCTGCCCGGCATGGTGGTGATGGCGGCCGCCGACGAGGCGGAGCTGAAACATATGGTCCGCACGGCGGCGGCTTACGATGAAGGCCCGATTTCCTTCCGTTATCCGCGCGGCGAAGGTGTCGGCGTCGAGATGCCGGCACGCGGCGAGATTCTTGAGATCGGCAAGGGCCGCATCATCAAGGAAGGCACCAAGGTTGCGCTCCTTTCCTTCGGCACCCGGTTGGCGGAATGCCTTGCGGCCGCCGAAGACCTTGAAGCGGCCGGACTTTCGACGACGGTTGCCGATGCGCGCTTCGCCAAGCCGCTCGATCTCGATCTCATCCGCCAGCTGGCCAGCCACCACGAGGTGCTGGTAACCATCGAGGAAGGTTCTGTCGGCGGTTTCGGCGCGCATGTGCTGCATTTCATGGCCAGCGCCGGCCTTCTCGACCATGGCCCGAAGGTCCGCACGCTGACCCTGCCCGACCAGTGGGTGGAGCAGGCGAAGCCCGAGACCATGTATGCCAATGCCGGCCTCGACCGGGCCGGCATCGTTTCCACCGTGTTCGATGCACTCGGCCAGCGGCAGGCCGGTGTGGGATTTGCGGGCTGAAGCACGCTTACCAAGGTGGAGGCGGGCATATGATCCCGCCCCTCCTCTCCACTTTATGTCGCCACGCCATCGAGAAAACCGACGACATTGTCGATTCGGCCTTCGGCATCGCGGCTGACGACATCGGTACCGCCGGCGACATCATCTCCATCAGGCGAAATCAGGCGCCATGAGAAACGGGTGAAATCGCCGTGTCCGTCAGGGGTGCCCGTCAGCACGAAGCGATATCCGGGAAATTTCTGCCGCGCCGCCTCGATCATTGCGGCTATTCCCTGCCGGCCCTCGCCCTGCATCAGGGGGTCGATATAACGGGCCGTTTCCGTCCATGCCTTGCCGATCAGCTGCCTGCGGCGCTCGCCGTCCTCCTCGTTCCAGACCGCGAGATAGGTTTCGGCAATTGCGAGATGCTGTGTCATGATTGCGCTCCTTTGGGTTGACGGCCTGAGCATGCCGGGCGTGGGGAAGCGGAACAATTACCTCAGAGGTAATCGCATTGGCGATATCTTCTGTTAGGTTGCCGGGCATGACACATCATCGAGAACATGTCGGCCAGGTGCTGAAAGAATGGCGAGCCCGTCGCAGATTGAGCCAGCTCGATCTGGCGATGGAGGCAGAAATATCCGCGCGCCATCTGAGTTTTGTGGAAAGCGGGCGCTCATCCCCCAGTCGCGAAATGCTGGTGAGGCTGGCGGAGCAGCTTTCGATGCCCGCCCGCGCCGCCAACCGGCTGATGCTGGCAGCCGGTTATGCGCCTGTCCATTCCGAACGGCCGCTGGATGCGCCTGACATGGCGGCAGCCCGGCAGGCCATCGAAACGGTGGTGCTTGGGCACATGCCCTTCCCCGCCCTTGCCGTTGACCGGCACTGGAATGTCGTTCTCGCCAATGATGCGATCACATCGCTGCTCGCCGGTGTTTCCGCGGAGCTGCTTCAACCGCCGCTCAACGCGTTGCGGCTGAGCCTGCATCCACAGGGACTGAGTTCCCGCATCGTCAACCTTGCCGAATGGCGTCATCACCTGCTGGAACGCCTGCATCGGCAGGTCGAGGAAACGGGAGACGAGGTGCTTTCCAGGCTGCATGCGGAGCTTTCGGCCTATCCCGCGCCAAAGCTCACGGCGCGTGCCGCCGGAGCCGATCCGCTGGCGATACCGCTCCAGCTTCGTGATCCGTCCTCGGGCGCTATCCTGAGCTTCATTTCAACCACCACGGTTTTCGGCACGGCGACGGATGTAACGTTGTCCGAACTCGTGCTGGAGTGTTTTTACCCCGCCGATGCGGCAACCCGCGCGGCGCTGATACAAGGCACAAAGGAGTGACGCCCGTGCACACCACCTATCTCATCGGTTTTAAAGTCCACCCCGGCCAGCGCGAGCGCTTTCTCGCATTGCTGAATGCGCTGCTTGACGCCATGCGGCACGAAAAGACCTTCGTGAACGCAACCCTGCATCGGGATGGTGCAGACGAAAACCGCTTCCTGCTGCATGAGACCTGGAGCGACCATCAGGACGTCATCGATGTCCAGATTCACCGCCCCTATCGCCAGGCATGGCACGATGCCCTGCCGGATATTCTGGAAGCCCCGCGCGATATTTCCGTCTGGCACCCCATGCGGGCGGATCACGCCCGAGCCCTTTAAACGAGCGAATGCCCCGCATTTGCCAGCAGCTGGGATGCTTTCTCCAGATCGTTCGATTTCACCAGCAGGTGGTCTCCATCGAAAGTCGAAACGACGAATATTCCGATGTCGTTGGTCGATAATGGTTCGATCACGGACAGGACGATGCCCGTCTCATTGAAGGCAAAGGGGCCCTGAAGCTTGAAACAGTTCCAGCCGGCATCAACCCGAACATCCCGAGGGATACGATCCTGCCGACAAACGACGGAAAGTTCGTCATCCGTCCGGCTGATACTGACAAAACCGCAGCCATCCGCCCAGGTCGGCATTGCTGCATCGGCATCAAGCCGGGCCACCCCATAAGCGCCGTCCAGAAGTTTTAGCTTAACACGCGCCGCCATATCGTCTTGCCTCGAATGTTCTGGTTATCTTCGATCCGCGAGAAGACTCGCATTCCCGGTTTGTCGCATTCAAGACAAAAAACCGGAGTGCCGTGTTTCCTTTAAAGGAAAAAGCGGTAACCCGGACGCAAAAGGGGGCCTTCCGGCCCCCGATTTCTATGCTCGTTCCTCAATCTCTGCCTCAGAACTCCGTCCAGTCCTGATCCTTCGCGGCCGGTGCTTCGGCGGCGCCGCCGAAGGCGCGGGCAAGGCTCTGGCCGAGGGCGCGAGCGGGAGATGCAACCGGCCGGGCGGTGGCGGAGGCCGATTTTACCGGAGCCTTGCGGACCGGGGCTGCCGGCTCAGACTGGAAGGCAGGCCTGGCGGAAGACTGGCGCGGCGCGGAATAGCCGCCGGCACTTGCAACGGCAGCACGCGTGCCACCCATTCTGAACTGGCCGAGCAGGCTGTTCAGCGCTTCCGCTTCGCGGGCGAGCGAATGGCTGGCGGCGGTCTGCTGTTCCACCATGGCGGCATTCTGCTGCGTGCCCTGATCCATGGTGTTCACGGCCGTGTTGATTTCCTGCAGGCCGGTAGCCTGTTCACGGGCGGCGACGACGATGGCGCTGACATGGGCATTGATCTCTTCGACTTCCGCGACGATGAGTTCCAGCGCCTTGCCGGTCTCATCGACGAGGTTGACGCCGTTTTCCACCTGCTGGCTGGAGGCACCGATCAAAGTCTTGATTTCCTTGGCGGCATTGGCGGAGCGCTGGGCAAGCTCACGGACTTCCTGCGCAACCACCGCAAAACCCTTGCCGGCATCACCGGCGCGAGCGGCTTCGACGCCGGCATTCAAGGCCAGCAGGTTGGTCTGGAAGGCAATATCGTCGATGACACCGATGATATTGCCGATTTCGCCCGAGGACTTCTCGATTTCGCGCATGGCGGCGACCGCCTTGCGAACCACGACACCGGACTTTTCCGCACCGGCGCGGGCGCGCTGGACCAGATTACCGGCATCTTCCGCGCCGCGGGCGCTGTCGCGCACCGTGGTGGTGACTTCTTCCAGGGCCGCGGCGGTTTCCTCGATGGAGGCCGCCTGCTGTTCGGTGCGGCGCGACAGGTCGTCGGCGGCGGAAAGCATTTCCGAAGCGCCGGCATTGATCGCGGCTGCGTTCTCACCAACCGTGCGCAGCGCCTGCTGGAGTTTTTCGACGGCGCTGTTGAAATTCACGCGAACCGGATCGATGGCAGGCGCAAAGGGCGTCTCGATACGATAGGAAAGATCGCCATCCGCGAGGGCGGCCAGGCCCTTGCCAAGCTCGGCACTGGCAAAAGCGCTGGCGGCTTCGTCCTTGGCCTTTTCTTCCTCGTTGCGGCGGCGTTCAGCTTCTGTCGCGGAGCGCATGCGATCGGTCTCGCCGGCAAGGCGGGATTTTTCCAGCCCGGCTTCCTTGAAGACCAAAACGGCTTTCGCCATCTTGCCGACTTCGTCGCCGCGATCCGTGGCGGGTACTTCCGTCTCCAGATCGCCATCGGCGAGCCGGCTCATCGCCGCCGTCATGCCGACGATGGGCGTGACGATGGAGCGCGACAGCGCCCAGATGAGGGCAACGGCCAGAAGACCGGCAACGGCGCCGCCACCCAGAAGCGCATATTTGAGGTTCAGTGCGGCTGCCTGCTGTTCTGCCGCGTAAGCGGTGGACAGGCCGTTCAGCTGTTCCTTGATCTTGGCGGCGGAGGCGCGGAAGCCATCGAGCTGGCCCTTCGCCTGATTACGGCCAATCTCGATGATTTCGGAAATCGGCGCTTCGGTCGTCTTGCGCGCGGCGATCTGCGGTTCCGCCAGCTCCTTGAAGAACACGGTGGCGGATTTCTGCATGTCGTCGATGGATGCCAGAATATCCGGCCGGCCAACGGCCAGCGCGCGGGCCTCGTCGAGCTTCTTCAGCATCAGGTCGCGCTGGGCGAACACATCATTATAGGTGCTGTCGCTGCGGAACAGCAGGAAGCCGCGCTGATTGACGGCCTGTTCCAGCATGGCGGCCGTCGCGCCATCCACGGCCTGGATGATATCCTTCGTGCGGTTGTTTTCGATCGTGACACGCTCGCTCCCCAGCGTCTGCCAGAATACGACCGCGGAAGCGAGCAGGCACACGCTCATCAAGGCACAGAAGGTGGCTATGAGCTTCAGATTAATGGGGAGGTTTTTCAGCGACATCGCAAACTCTCTCGGCGACCCGATGCCTCGAAGCCAGCGTCTGCGCTGCAACGGCCGCAATTTTGTGGATGGGAGGAGATGCCGTCATGGCAGGTTCCGGTGGCCGCACGGGCCTTGTGCACAAAGTGCAATACAAGCCTTTATATTGGATTAATCGAACATTCTGACTTTGCGGTGCAACATCGATGGGCGACAGCGGACATCGCCGGTCCCTTTCAGCGATAAATCGCTTGCATCGGCGGGGTTTGGCGGTCATTGACACGGGACCATGTCCAAAACATCTGAAAATGAACGGCTTGACCAGCTTCTCGTGTCGCTCGGCCACTTCGCCAGCCGCTCCCGCGCGCGCGACGCGGTTGCGCGCGGCACCGTGAGCGTTAACGGTAAGATCGTCACCAAACCGAGCCAGACCGTCGCCGGCGATGCCGAAATCGCCATCAGCGATCCGGCGCAGGCCTATGTTTCCCGCGCGGCGCTGAAGCTCGTGGCCGCGCTCGATCATTTCCGGCTCGATCCTTCGGGCCATGACTGTCTCGATGTCGGTGCTTCCACGGGCGGTTTCACCGAGGTGCTGCTGGAGCGTGGCGCCAAACACGTCACCGCCATCGATGTCGGCCATGGGCAGATGCATGCAAGGATCGAGAACGATCCGCGGGTGACCAATCTGGAGGGGCTGAATGCGCGCTTCCTGACGGCAGAGGATATCGATGACCGGCCCATCGGCTTCATCGTCTCCGACGTGTCCTTCATTTCGCTGAAGCTTGCGCTTGCGCCGGCACTCGAGCTTGCGGAAGCAGGCGCGCTGGCGGTTCTGCTGGTGAAGCCGCAATTCGAGGCGGGGCGCGACGCCATCAGCAAGGCCGGGCTGTTGAAAGAGCCGGAAACGGCGCCTGCCGTGGCCGCCGAACTGGAACGCTGGCTGACGCAGGACATGGGCTGGAAAAGCCTCGGCCTCATTCCCTCGCCGATTTCCGGCGGTGACGGCAATATCGAATTTCTTCTCGGAGGCGAAAAGCCATGAGCACACAGACCGTCACCATCAAGAGCCTCGGCGCGCAGGGCGATGGCATCGCGCACTGTCCCGACGGCCCGGTCTATGTGCCCTTCACGCTGCCCGGCGAAACGGTGGCCATTGCCAAAGTCAAGGATCACGGCACCGTCATGTCGATAACGGAAGCCTCGGCGGACCGACGTGAACCGGCCTGCCGCCACTTCGGCCCGGAGGGCAAGAACGGCACCTGCGGCGGCTGTTCGCTGCAGCATTTCGCCGACCAGCCTTACCACGCCTACAAGCGGGAACTGGTGGTTTCGGCGCTGAAATCGAAGGGCCTGACGCCTGATGTCGACGATCTCGTCATCTGTCGCCCCGGCGAGCGCCGCCGCGCGGTGTTCGCCGCCCGCAGGACGGAAAAGGGTCTGCTGCTTGGTTTCAGCCAGGCGAACAGCCATCACATCGTCGCCATCGAGGAATGTCCCGTCACCTCGCCGGGTATCGTCTCGCGACTGGATGCCATCCGCGCCATCGGGCTTTCGATGGTGGCGAATGCCGAGCCGTTCCGTATCACCGTTCTCGAAACGCTCTCGGGTCTCGATATTTCCGTCGAGGGCATCAAGTCGGTCAGCGACAAGCAGCGGCGCACACTCACGGAAACGGTGCTGGCCATGCGCGGCATCGCCCGCGTCTCGCTGTCGGGTGAAATCCTCATCGAACCGCAAAAGCCGATCATCGACTTTGGCGGCGTCCCGGTTTCGCCGCCGGCCGGCAGTTTCACGCAGGCGACGAAACAGGCGGAGGACGCCATGGCCGAACTGGTGCTTGCCCATGTCGGCAAATCCAAGCGCATTGCCGATCTTTTCTGCGGTTCCGGTACATTTGCGCTGCGGCTCGCGCGCATCGGCAAGGTGCATGCGGTGGAAGCGGAAGACAAGCCGCTGAAGGCGCTGGATTTCGCCGCCCGCAATACGCAGGGTCTGAAACCGGTCAGTGTCGAGAAACGCGATCTTTTCCGCCGGCCGCTGATGGTCAGCGAACTCAAGAATTACGATGCCGTCGTCTTCGATCCGCCGCGCGCCGGCGCGGAATTCCAGTGTAAGGAACTGGCCCGCAGCACGGTAAAGAAGATCGTTGCGGTGAGCTGCAATCCGCTGACGCTTGCGCGCGATCTCGCGCTTCTCACGGAGGGCGGATATCGCGTCACCCGCGTCACGCCGGTCGACCAGTTCCTGTGGTCGCCGCATGTGGAGGCCGTGGCGGTGCTGGAGAAATAATCACCAGGCGGTATCGACCGTGCCGTTGCCGACCACGCCCGAGCAGCGGCAGGCGCCGCCCACACGGCCGCGCTCCAGCGGGCAGATATAGGGCCGGCGGCGATTGGCACTCTCCGGCGGGGTGATGACACAGACGAAACGCGCGCGACGCATGCGGTCGCGATTGTTGCCGGAGTAATAGTCCTGGCTGCCATCATCATAGGACTGCGCCAGAATGATATCGCTGCCGGACGCCACCGGCGGCGGCGTAATCGCTGCGGCTTCGCCAAGGCTTGTGGCGGCGAGGAAGACGGACAGGGCGAAAACGGCGTGACGCATGCGGAGGCCTTCGAACGGAGGGTTGCGATCCATCTTTGCGGGACCGGCTGGATCCGACCATACATAATCCGCATTCACTAGCACAGCGACCTTGCTCGGCATCGCCGCGAGTTTCTTCTCCCCGCCGGGGAGAAGGTGGCCCGAAGGGTCGGATGAGGGGGAACCCTTGCCGAATATCTCTAACGTCGCCCCCTCATCCCGCTGCCTCGGACTTCTCCCCCTCGGGGAGAAGAAACAAGCGGCGCGCTCCCAGCCGGCAAGCGACGGCCCGTCTTCTTGAGCGCTCAGCGGCGCATGAAGGCCTCGAAGGCGGCTCGCGCTTCAGCACTTTGCAGCTGCGCGATGAAATGGCGACCTTCTTCTTCGATGCGGGCAAGTATGTCCTGCGGGTTGCCGCGCACCAGATCGCGGGCGATCTTCAGCGCCTGCTGCGGTTTGGCCGCGAGCCGGGTGGCAAGCGCCAGCGTTTCGGTTTCGACATGTTCCGGGGCGACCACTTTCCAGATCAGCCCCGCCTGCAATGCCTGCTCGGCGGAAAAACCTTCGCCCATGGCAAGCAGCGCAAAGGCGCGCTGGTGGCCGATGAGCTTCGGCACGAGCAGGCTGGAGGCCGCTTCCGGCACCAGAGCCAGATCCACGAAAGGCGTCTTGAACAGGCTGCGGCTGGAGGCAACCGTCAGGTCACAATGCAGGTTCAGCGTCGTGCCGATGCCGATGGCGAGCCCGTCCACGCCTGAAACCAGCGGCTTTTCGAAAGCGACAAGCGCTTTCAGAAGTTCGAGTGCCGCGAGCTTGCCCTTGCCGCCGGACATCGCGAAAGCGAGGAAATCGGCCATGTCGTTGCCGGCGGAAAAGCAGCCCTCCGTGCCGAGAAATGCGACCACCCGGATATCGGCGTTCGCATTGGCGGCATGCAGGGCCTCGGCCATGCGCAGATACATGGCATCGGTGATGGCGTTTTTCTTCTCCGGCCGGTTGAAGCGGATGGTCAGAACCTCAGGCGCATGGCCAACCGGTTCGACGAGAATATGATCGTCCGACATCTGAAGCTCCTCAAGCCAATACGGTGCGGGCGGCGGCAAGGCTTGCCGCCCCTGACATAACGCGGTCCTTCAGCGCCGCCGTTTCCGCCAGCAGGTTTTCCGCCGCGAAACGGCAAAGCGCTGCGCGATGCCCGCCCCTGCCATCATCGACGGAGACCAATGCGCCCTTGGCGAGATAGGCGCCGGTGAGCGCCAGACCGAAGAGGCGCTGATAGGGTGTGGCACCCGCGAGCGCCGTCTCGGTTTCGCCTGCCTTGATACGCTCCAGCAGCCAGTCGGTCGCCGTTTCCAGATCGTTGAGGCTGGCTTCGAGATAACGGGCGGTTTCGCCGAGATCGTCGCGGTTCGACGCGCCTGTCCGGTCAGCGATCTCACGCAATTCGCCAATGAAGCCGCGCACCTGCGCGCCCTCGGAGAGCGGCAGCTTGCGCAGCACCAGGTCGATGGCCTGAATGCCGTTGGTGCCCTCGTAGATCGGCGCGATGCGGGCATCGCGCAGATAACGCGCCGCACCGGTTTCCTCGATGAAGCCCATGCCGCCATGCACCTGAATGCCCATGGAGGCGACCTCCACACCGGCATCGGTGGAAAAGGATTTGGCAATTGGCGTGAGAAGAGCAGCGCGCTCCTGCCAGTGAGCGCGCTGGGAGGCGTCTTCGGTCGCATGCGCCATGTCGATGGCATGGGCGCAGCTGAAGGAAATCGCCCGCGATCCTTGCGTCAGCGCCTTCATCGTCAGAAGCGTTCTGGCGATGTCAGGATGTTCGATGATCGGGCTCATGCCGGAACCCCGCCAGCCGGGCGCCTTGCCCTGCGTGCGTTCTTTCGCGTATTCAATCGCCTTCTGGGTCGCCGCCTCGCAGATCGCCACGCCCTGCATGCCAACGGCAAGGCGGGCATTGTTCATCATGGTGAACATGCATGCGAGGCCCTTGTTCTCCTCGCCGACCAGCCAGCCGAGAGCGCCTTTTTCTTCCCCGAATTTGCCGTCGCCGAAGATCATGGTGCAGGTGGGGGAGCCGTGAATGCCGAGCTTGTGTTCCAGCGAGTGGCAGAACAGGTCGTTGCGGCTGCCCGGCGCACCGTTTTCATCGGGCAGGAATTTCGGCACGAGGAACAGCGAAATGCCGCGCGTTCCAGCCGGCGCATCCGGCAGGCGGGCGAGAACGAGGTGGATGATATTGTCCGCCGCATCGTGTTCGCCCCAGGTGATGAAAATCTTCTGGCCGAAGATGCGATAGGTGCCGTCACCATTGCGCTCCGCCCGGGTCTTCAGCACGCCGAGATCCGAACCCGCATGCGGCTCGGTGAGGTTCATGGTGCCGGTCCATTCGCCGGAAACGAGCTTGGGAAGATAGGTGCGTTTCAGATCATTGCTGCCGTGGGTGACGATGGCTTCCACCGCGCCCATGGTCAGCGTTGGCGCCAGCGCGAACGCCATGGAACCGGAGTTCCACATTTCGAGGGCTGCAACATTCAGCATATGCGGCAGGTTCTGACCGCCGAATTCCTCAGGCGCCGTCAGGCTGTTCCAGCCGGCTTCCGCCCAGCGGCGGTAAAGATCGGCCCAGCCATCCGGCGTCGTGACCTTGCCGTCGGCAAGCTTCGCGCCCTGGCGGTCGCCAATATCGGCGAGCGGGGCGACCTGTTCCGTGGCGAAACGGCCGGCCTCCTGCAGAATGGCATCCACCAGATCTTCACCGAGATCACCCAGCACACCCTTTGCAAGCGCGTCTTCAAGACCCGCTACATGTTTGAGTGTAAAGGCGATATCATCCACCGGCGCGCTATACATGCTGCCTCCTCCCGAAGCTCTTGTATCCTGCTACTGCCTTCGGGCTAAATGATTTTTACGTAAACGTCAATTTGAAAATTCCCGCCATTTCGGCGGGATTGTTATAAAACTGTCATATGAATTTGCTCAGCATGTGCTGAAAGGCGCCTCGCCGCCGCCGCTCCCACAGCGGAACGACGGACGCCTCCCTCCTCCCATCCAGCCAGTCAGGACTGCCACGATGGATCTCGTAACACCGGTTATTCCCGGCCTTGTCTGGGCCTATCAATTCCACCCCGGCACCGCCCCATGCCGCCGGCTTGCGCCCGATGCAGGCTTTCACGAAATGGCGGAGTGCGAAGGCTTCTTCTGGCTGCACCTCAACCTCGCCGATCAGCGCGTCGCGGGTTTTCTCGAAACCATCGACGGTCTCGATCCGGCGGCGCGGGCAAGCCTCACCACCCATGAGACGCATCCGTCCATCGTGGTCGATGAAAAATCGCTCTATGGCACATTGGTGGATTTCCAGCGGGAATTCGACAAGGAGACACGCGATTTCGGCTGGCTGCATTTTGCGGTGAGCGACCGTTTCATCATCACCACCCGCCTGCAGCCGTTGCATTCGGTGGACCGGCTGAAGGCGGCGGTCGACAAGAATTCCAACCGCTATCTCACGCCGTCGCATGTCTTCGAGGGTCTGGTGGCGGAATTCCAGCGTTCGCTCATCAATCTGGTGATGGAGACGACGGAAGAACTGAACGCCATCGAAGACATGGTCTATGACAGCGAGACACGCGACGAGCGGCGGCGCCTTGCCCCGCTGCGCCGCACGGTGGTTCGCCTGCACCGGCATCTGCGCACCGTGCTCACCCTGATGCGGCGGGCCTCGGCCGCCGATGATGACGAGATGCCTGACGGTTTCGAGGATGTCGCCTCACGCCTGATGGGCCGTCTGGAGGCTGTCGACCACGATGTCTACGCCCTGCAGGAGCGCGCAAGGCTGCTGCATGAAGAAATCGATTCCAAACTCTCTTCCGAAACCAACCGGCACCTTTATATCCTGTCGCTGATGACGGCATTCCTGCTGCCGCCCTCGCTGGTGACCGGTTTCTTCGGCATGAATACGGATGAGCTGCCGTTTACCGTCGGCACGGGCGGCACGCTGTCGGCCAGCATCTTCATCGTGATTTCGGTTGCGCTCGCCTGGTTCGTGCTGAAACGCGCGCGGATCTTGTGACAGCAAAAAGCCGCCCGGTGGCGACCGGACGGCTCTTTCTATTCAAGCGTCGTTCTATCAGCCGTAGGGCGAATAGCAGGGCTGGCGCGGGCCGTGATACGGCTGGAACGTGTTGCTATAGGCATCGTAGGAACGATAGCGGCCATAGCACCAGTTCACATGCGCGCGGCTCATGCCGCCCCGATAGACCGGGCGATATTCGCGATAGACCGGACGCGGGCGATATTCCGGCACCGGACGGTAGATTTCGCGCGGCTGCGAGAGTGCGCCGCCGATGATCGCACCCGTCGCAAAGGCTGCGAGCGGGAACCAGTAACCGTCATGGTGACGATAGCCCGGACGGTAATCGCGATAACCACGGTGGCCGCGATACCAGCCGCGACGATCGCCCCAGCCGTCGCGATCGCGCCAATATTGGACATTCACGACATTCTTGCTGGCATCGTTGCCTGCTGTCTCAACGCTCTTTGGCGCGATCGGCAAAGGCATTGCTGCTTCCGCCGGAACAATCGCTCCCGCAACCACAATCGCAGAAAGACCGACAGCCAAGATATTCTTCATATAGCTTTTCATCTGACTTCCTCCATTCACGACGGTCAACAGGCCGTTCTCCGTGAATAATAACACTTTTTTCTTCTCATTCGGCCAGTTTTCGGTCTGGCTGGACATTCCAGGTTGCAGGCTAGGCGTTTTCGCCTGAACCCAGCATTAACGGCATCATCACGCTTCGTTTATCGAAAGGGGCCGCATCGAAAGCAAAAGCCCGGATCACTATCCGGGCTTTCGAAAACCACTATCAGCGGCTGTAGGGCGATACGCATATGCGGCGCGGACCGCTGTTCGGCTGATAGGTATTGTCGTAAGCACGATACGACCGCCAGCGGTTCTGGCACCAGGAGACATGGCTGCCGCCATAGGCCGGGCGCGGCTGTTGCATGGCGCCGCCGATGATCGCACCCGCCGCGAAGGCTGCCAGCGGGAACCAGTAACCGTTGTGATAACGGTAACCCGGACGACGATCGCGATAGCCGCGATGACCGTTATAATATCCATCACGCGGCGGGCGCGGGCGGTACATGCGGTCGCCGTGTCTGCGGTCGTATCTGCGGTCCCATTCACGATATTGCACGGGCACCACATTGTCGGTCGAAACCGCCGGCTTTGGCATCGGAACAGGGACCTGGAACGCCTGCGACGGCGTAAAGCTGGTGAGGAACACGACTATCGCTGTGGCGACACTCGTTGTCCGGAAATTCATCATGATCTTCCTCCGTTTGCTTCAACGCGTTGAACCCGCGCCTTTTCACCCACTCGCTCTTGTCGGAGATATGGGACAGCCCCGTTTCATGCCCGAAAAGAATTCGATGACGTGCAAACGAGTTTAGAGAAATTTGGTTCCAAGACAACCATCCGGGGAAAGACGGATGGAGATGAAACGCCTGCTCGTGTCAGGCTTCCACCTTTACATCGGTCAACGGGCGTGAGCAGCAGGCGAGAATATAGCCTTCCTCGATTTCCTCATCGAGAATGCCGCCATTGTGGTTCATCTCCACCTCACCGGAAAGCTTCAGCACCCGGCAGGTGCCGCAGATGCCGGATTCGCAGGCCGCCCCGATGCGGACACCGGCGGCGCGCGCCGTCATCAGAACCGTCTGGCCGGGCTGGCAGGGCATTTCTTTTCCGGAGAGGGTGAAACCCACCATCGACAGCGCTTCGCCATCCGCACCGGTAAGCACGTCTTCACCAACCGTGACCGGCGCGGCCGGCGCAAAGCTTTCCTGATGATAGCGGCTCATGTCGAAGCCGGAGGCATCGAGCATCGAGCGGACGGCGGCCATGAACGGCTCCGGACCGCAGCAGAAGACAGTGCGATCCATGAAATCATGCGCGAGCAGCGCGATCTTGGCCTTGTCGACCATGCCCTTCAGGCCGGACCACAGATCGGTGCGGCCGCATTTCTCGACAATAAAGCCGAGGGACAGGTTCGGCATGAACCGGGCGAGATATTCCAGCTCGTGCCGGAAGACGATATCGCCGGGTGTGCGCGAACAATTGATGAAGGCAATATCGCTCTGCGGGGCGCGGTCGCTCATGTCGCGCACCATCGACATCATCGGCGTTACGCCGGAGCCTGCCGAGATGAACAGATATTTGTCACCGGGATGCTTGACGTAGGAAAAATCGCCGAGCGGCCCGAGCGCCCGGATCTTCATGCCGGGCTTCAGATTATCGAACATCCAGCGCGTGCCGATGCTGTTGGCCTGCGCCTTGACCGTGACCGACAGCGCATAGGGCCGCGACGGACTGGAGGACAATGTGTAGGTGCGGTAAAGCGGCTCCTTGCCCACCGGCAATTCCAGCGTGACGAACTGCCCCGGCAGATAACGGAACCAGTTCTGATCCTCCGAGCGGAACAGGAACGTCATCACATCAGCGGTCTCGGGCGTCACCGAGATGCATTCCAGCAGCTGGAGCTTGTCGCTCCACGGCTTCATCTCGTCTATGTGCTTGTAGGTCACAACCATATTCATCTTCGCATCACGCTACAGCCGAAAGCCGGGCCTTATCGCCGGAGAGCCGGTCGATCATGAAATCGGAATACCAGTTGACGAACTGCATCACGCCGCCCTCGTCTTCCATGGAATAGGGGCCGGGCTCATAGGCCGGGGAACGAATGCCGAAGGCATTTTCCTCGACGATGCGACGGTCCTGATCGTTGGTCTCGTTCCAGACGTGGGTGAGGTCTTCGAGATCGTAATCCACGCCTTCGACGGCATCCTTGTGCACCAGCCATTTGGTGGTGACCATGGTCTCATTGGCGTTGAGCGGCAGCACCCGGAATGAAATGGTGTGGTCGCCGAGGAAGTGGTTCCAGGTCGTCGGATAATGGAACAGCAGCAACGCGCCGATATGGCTGATGCTGACATCCTCCGACAGCGGTCGGCGCACGGCGCGCTTGCCCGACATGGTGTAGCTTTCCGCTTCGCCGATCAGCGGCATGCGGGCGACGCGGAACTGACCCTTCGGATCGATCTTGAAGCGGCTCGGCAGGCCGGCGGCCTCACAGCGCGCCCAGTGGCCGCCGATCTCGGGGTCGCTCGCACCGCCATCCGTTCCCGTCACGCTCGGGTTTTCGGGATAGGTGCGGCAGAGTTCCGGGTGGTTGGCGGCGCAATGGTAGCACTCGCGGTTGTTTTCCCAAACGAGCTTCCAGTTGCCCTTTTCGATGATCGTGCTCTCATGCGCGACCTTCGCTTCCCAGATGCGGTGCGGGGCCATGTAGCTTTCGACCTCGGCGCGCATCGGCGCGAAATCGGCGGGCTGGTCGGCAAGGCAGATGAAGACGTAACCGGCAACGGTCTCGCAGGCGACGGGCTTCAGGCCAAATTCCGCCTTGTCGAATTCTTCGCCCATATGGCGTGCGAACAGCAGCTTGCCGTCCAGATCATAGGTCCACTGGTGATAGGGACAGACGAGACGGGCGGCCTGACCCTTCTGCGCGCTGCAGACGCGCGAACCGCGATGGCGGCAGGAATTTTGCAGGGCGCGGATCTGCCCGTCGCGTCCGCGAACGATGACGACCGAGTATGCGCCGACCTGAACGGTCATGTAGTTGCCGGACTTGGGCACTTCGCAATCATGGCCTACGAACAGCCAGTCGCGATACCAGATCGTTTCCATATCCAGCTTGAAATAATCCGGGTCCGTGTAGAACGGCTGCTCCAAGCTGAAGCCTTCGCGGCGGTTTTTCAGCTGGCGCAAAACGGTATCACGCAATTCCATGGCCAAATCCTCGATCAAACCGCCCTGCCCGACACCATTTGCGGGGTTGCGGAAGCATGCACTCATCTAAACACCGGCGGTCATTTGCGGCAGCACAGACAGCGACATTACCTTCCGCATTGGCGACAAATTGCGACATGCGCAATTCGCCCTCTCAGCCCATTCCGCTGGGAAATCCGACAGCTATTCAATGACGGAAATGACGTCGCAATATGACGCATGATGGCGCGCTCTTCACTCCGCACCCATTAAAAAACGGGGGATGCGGCGCAACGGAGTATTAACGCACCCTAAATTATCTTGCCGGATCGACAGCAACGAGGGTGTTCCTGGTGGAGAAGGCGACACGCATACGCTATTTCGATGCGAGCAGGCATTCGGTCACACCGATACGCTCGAAGACCGCGCATTCCGATTTCCTGCGGACGGGGCGCATCAGCCGTTATGAAGAGCGGTGGCTGCCGAGGGAACGCGTTTATTACAGCCATGACGAAGTAGCCACACTGACCGGACGAAAGCTGGAAGCGGCCGCCGATGCCACCCACAGCCGCCTGAACGGCTTTCACCAGTCCATCCGTTTTCCGAAGATGGTCTTTCACCATCTGCTCAATGACCGGCCGCATCTCGGCTATTGTCACGTCACGGCAGCGCGCACCAGCTTCGATGCCGAGCGCCATGTGCTCTGGTCATTCTATTTCGCGAACTTCTTCGCCGAACTGAGTGGGGCCGAAAACTTCTTCGAAAACATCGATGCGCGTTATTCGCGGATGTATTTCGCCGTCGCCATCAACGCGCTTCCCGATCAGGAGATCGCCGTCGATACCTCCGTCCATCGCGGCGGCCTGCTGTTCCAGACCCATGATCCACGCGTGGCGCTGAAAAACGTGCTCATGCTCGGCGCGCGCTCGGAGGAGATGCGCAGGATCATCAAGGCGATATAAAAGCCGCGATAGCGCTTTCCATTCCAGCCTGAAATACGCTATTGACCGCCCTGAAAGGCAGCATCATGGCGCGTCATATCGATATAGACAACGAGCGGGAAACAGCCCTGCAGGCATCCGTGGCCGAGCTTGCCGCCGGCCAGCCCATCGCCCTGCCGACGGAAACGGTCTACGGCCTTGCCGCCGACGCCACCAATCCGGCGGCGATTACCCGCATTTACGAGACAAAAGGCCGGCCGCAGTTCAACCCCCTGATCTGCCACATGGCCGATATCGCCATGGCCGAGCGTTACGCGGTTTTCGACCCCATATCGCTGAAGCTCGCAGAAGCCTTCTGGCCCGGTCCGCTGACACTGGTGCTGCCGTTGAAGCCGGCAAGCGACATTCATTCGCTGGCGACGGCCGGTCTCGATACGGTCGGCATTCGTGTACCGCAGGGTTTTGCCGGTGATCTGATCCGCCGGTTCGACAGGCCGCTCGCCGCCCCCAGCGCCAATAGCTCCGGCAAGATCAGCCCGACAAGTGCAGCCCATGTGGAAGCGGATCTTGGCCAAAAGATCAATCTCATTCTCGATGGCGGTGCGGCCTCCGTCGGCGTCGAATCCACCATCGTCAAGGTGGAAGAGGATGGCCGGGTGCGGCTGCTTCGTCCCGGCGGCATCGTCACCGAAGATATAGAACGTGTTGCCGGCAAACGGCTCGAACGGCCGAAAAAAGCAGCGGCCGCCATTGAAGCGCCGGGAATGCTCGCCTCGCATTATGCGCCGGGTGCTGCCGTGCGTCTCGGCGCCACATCGGTTTCCCCCGGCGAAGCGCTGATCCGGTTCGGCGGCATCGCCATTACCGGTGAAGAAACCGCGCGCACCGTTCTCGATCTCAGCCCTTCCGGCGATCTTTCCGAGGCCGCCGCCAATCTCTTCGATTATCTCAAAGCCGCCGATGCGAGCGGCGCAGACATGATCGCCATCACCGCCATTCCCACCCATGGTCTCGGAGAGGCGATCAACGATCGCCTGTCCCGCGCCGCCGCACCGCGAGGCTGACGGCACCCAACCCTTTCGCCCATGTTTCAAAAGACAGCGAGACGCCGCCCATGACGACCACCGCCATCCCCTCCTCCGACATCCTCGACCGCTTTACCGCCATTGTCGGCGAAAAGAACGCGGTCCGCGACCCGGCGGAAATGGCGCCGCGCCTCGTGGAAAATCGCGGGCTTTATCGCGGCGCCTCGCCGCTGCTCATCAAGCCCGGTTCGGTCGAAGAGGTTGCCGCCATCCTGAAGCTCGCCAGCGAGACCGGCACCCCCATCGTGCCGCAGACCGGCAATACCGGCCTCGTGGGCGGGCAGACGCCGCGTGCCGACGGCACCGATATCATCCTGTCGCTGGAGCGCATGAACCGCGTTCGCGATATCGATCCGGTCGCCAATATCATCGTGGCCGATGCCGGCTGCATTCTCGATGACATTCACAAGGCTGCCGATACGGTGGAGCGCATGTTCCCGCTGTCGCTCGGCTCTCAAGGGTCCTGCCGCATCGGCGGCAATCTCGCCACCAATGCCGGCGGCACGGCGGTGCTTGCCTATGGCAATATGCGTCAGCTCTGCCTCGGGCTGGAAGTCGTGCTGCCGACCGGCGAAATCTGGAACGGGCTGCGCCGGCTGAAAAAGGACAATACGGGTTACGATCTGCGCGATCTCTTCATCGGTTCCGAAGGCACGCTTGGCATCATCACCGGCGCCGTGCTGAAGCTCTTCCCGAAACCGCTCGGCCATCAGGTGGCCTTTGCCGGGCTTACCTCCACCGAAGACGCGCTGAAGCTGTTCGAGATGGCCTCCAACCTCTGCGGCACGGCGCTGACCGGTTTCGAGCTCATGCCGCGAATCGGTGTCGAATTCACCGCCCGGCATATTCCCGGCGTGCGCGATCCCCTGGAACAGCCGCATGACTGGTACGCGCTCATCGATATCTCCACCTCCGATTCGGCGGAGACGGCGGATAACATGATGCAATCGCTGCTGGAGCGCGGTTTTGAGGCCGGGCTGGTTCAGGATGCGGTGATCGCCACATCCGAAGCCCAGCGGCAGGCGCTCTGGCACATGCGCGAAAGCATGTCGGAGGCGCAGAAACCCGAAGGCGGCTCGATCAAGCACGATGTTTCCGTTCCGGTGTCAAAAATACCGGAATTCATGTCGACGGCGGAAAAGGCGGTTCTCGCCGCCATCCCCGGTGCCCGTGTCTGCGCCTTCGGACATCTGGGCGACGGCAATATTCATTACAATATTTCCCAGCCGGTGGGTGCCGACAAGGCCGAATTCATCGGCCGCTGGCGGGACATGAACGAGATCGTGCACGGCATCGTACTGTCGCTCGGCGGCTCGATTTCGGCCGAACATGGCATCGGGCAATTGAAGCGCGACGAACTGGCCGCCATCCGCCCCGGCATCGAAATGGAGCTGATGCGGCGCATCAAACACGCTTTCGACCCCGCCGGCATCATGAACCCCGGCAAGGTTCTGGCCGGATAAAGCGCCCCTGCGTTAAGCCGAGGCCCGCAGCGCCCAGGCGGGCACCATTTCCGCATTCAGCCGGCGCGGTTTCTGTGCGCCGACAAATTGCGTCAGGCTCATGCCCGATTTCGCAATCGACACGGCATGTTTCTTCGGCAGAAGATATCCATGCTCCAAGGGCGGAACGCGGCGCAGCACACGGCTGAAGACATTGCGACGATGATAGCGCGAGGGCGAAAAGCGGGCCGGCTGCGCGCAGATCGCCACATATTCGAGAATCTCGTCGATCCAGCCCGCCTGCGGGCGCGCGCCCGGTTCGATCAGAAGCAGCCAGCCGCCGCGTGCCGACTTCACGACGTCTTCAATGTCCCATTGCCCATAAAAACGGCAGCCGGCGGCATCGGCGACGCGCGACGATCCATCGCGCGAACCGTGATCGAGAATCACAACATCGCTTACAAGCCCTTCCACGGCCCCGGTGACAAGCGCAGACAATGTGTGCGCCAGTTCCGGCTCGTGATCCCGGCATTCCATTATGACTGTCAACATCTGCATAGCTCTAACGCATCGCACAATAAATTGCCACTGTGCTCATCGTGGTAAAATCCGCGGCTCTCCATGCCGCCGACCGCACAGTCTCCGGACGTGGCCGTGCCTATCGCGATCACGCATCCACCCCTGGAGAAGGAGTCGAATCTGAATTTTGTTCTTGTATTGTTCTCATTCCTGATGTAGGAATTTAATCATTCGGAAGGCGATTAAACGCCCGCCCGGATGGAAACGGTTTAGGGCGTCGAGCGTGCCTTGAAAGGTGTGCGGCGCTCCGAGAGCATCCAGATGAGAAACCATACGCTTGACGGGCAGGCTGCCTTCCAGCCGAGCCATATGCCTGACATTGCCAATGCGCTCGCCGATGCATCCGGCCTGCGCATCGAGATCGACCGCCGTCGTGGCCGGGGCGGCGGGCTGAACCCGGATGGGCGCTTCGAGACCTTGCAGCACGAGGTTTTCGACGATGGCTGGCAGACGCTCGAGGACATGCCGGAATTCCGCACCGAGGTGCAGGTGGAAAAGCCGCGCAGCATCATCACCCGCAATGAATCGCCCGACATCCCCTTCGACCGTTCCATCAATCCCTATCGCGGCTGCGAACATGGCTGCATCTATTGTTTCGCACGGCCCACCCACAGCTATATGGGCCTTTCGGCCGGGCTGGACTTCGAATCGAAGCTCTTCGCCAAGCCGGATGCGGCAAAGCTCCTGGAACGGGAGCTGGCGAAGCCGGGCTACAAGCCGCGGGTGATCGCCATCGGCACCAATACCGATCCCTATCAGCCGATCGAGCGCGAATGGCGCATCATGCGGCAGATACTGGAGGTGCTGGCCAAGGCCGATCACCCCGTTGCCATCGTCACCAAATCGGCGCTGATCAAGCGGGATATCGATATTCTGGCGCCCATGGCCAAAAAGGGGCTCGCCAAGGTCGGTATTTCCGTCACCACACTGGACCGGAAGCTCGCGCGCAACATGGAACCGCGCGCCGCCACGCCGGAAAAGCGGCTGGAGGCGGTGAAGGCCTTGACGGAGGCCGGCATTCCCGTGGCCGTGATGATGGCGCCTGTCATTCCGGCCCTCAACGATCATGAGATCGAACGCATTCTCGAGGCCGGCAAGGCAGCGGGCGCCACCGAAGCTTCCTACGTGCTGCTGCGCCTGCCGCTGGAGGTGAGCCCGCTGTTCCGCGACTGGCTGCTGCGCAACTATCCGGACCGTTACCGTCATGTCATGTCGCTGGTGCGCTCCATGCGCGACGGCAAGGATTACGACGCGGAATTCGGAAAACGCATGAAGGGCGCCGGCCCCTATGCCTGGCAGATCGGCAGGCGTTTCGAGATGGCGACCAAGCGGCTCGGCCTTATCCGCCGCGGCATTCACCTGCGCGACGATCTCTTCCTGCCGCCTGGCGATGCAGGCGTGCAATTGTCGCTGCTTTGAAAGCCCGACGCTGAGAGTGGCGCGGGATGATGAATGTCCCGGGATGAAGCCCGAGGATGACATCAGGCATGAAGGATAACAGGTCAGCAATCGAAGGCTCTCTCAGCCTTTAACAAACGGAATTCAAGACGATAGGAGCACCCCCTCATCTGGTTGCTCCCCACGAAATGCCCGGCGGGTTTTCCCTGGCCCGCCGGACATTGCCCCCGGAACCGCCGCCTCGCGTGCGATCATTTTTCCTCCGCCGCCCCGTTGGAGGATCAAAGGTCATGATGACCTGAGGGGCACGGTGAGCCACGCCCCTTGACCCCGGCTCATCCTGCCTGTCATCGCCCGCTTCCGGGGGCTTGCAGGAGATCGGGTGTGTATGCGAGTTTCGCCGCATGAAACGCACCGCCACACCCGATTCTCCTGCCCTTTTCGATCTTGCCGATACCGGTCCGGATTTCTCCTTCGAACTGGAAGCGAAAAAGAAGGGCCTCTGGCCCGTCGCCGGCACGGATGAGGCGGGACGGGGGCCTTTGGCCGGACCGGTGGTCGCCGCAGCCGTCATTCTCGATCCGGACAATATTCCCAAGGGCATGGACGATTCCAAGAAACTGACGAAGCAGAAGCGCGAGAGCCTGTTCGTTGAGATCATGGAAACCTCGATCGTATCCGTCGCCTCCTCTGGCCCCGGCCTGATCGACAACATGAATATCCTGCGCGCCAGCCTTGATGCCATGCGCCGCGCCGTGCTCGGTCTCGAAATCTCCCCCGCCCTCGTGCTGGCCGACGGCCGTGACAGGCCGCCGGGCATCGCCTGCGAAGCCAAGGCCGTCATCAAGGGCGATTCCCGCTCCCTCTCCATCGCCGCCGCCTCGATCATCGCCAAGGTGACCCGCGACCGGATGATGGAACGCGCCGGCGTGGTGCATGCGTCCTATGGGTTCGAAGGCCATGCCGGTTACGGCACGCCGGCCCACCTGCGCGCCATCGAAAGCCATGGCCCCTGTGCGCTGCACAGGATGAGCTTTCGGCCGCTGAAGCGGGATTGATTGGAGACCCGCGTTTCCCCAAATCTAGGTCAAACTTCACCATTGAATCGGCATCGAAGGTGGCAAGAACAATGGCGGGACGGACGCAGCACAAAACTGAATGTGATCATAGTCTTGCCTCAAGTCACTGGTATCTTTAGGCACTTACCCCGCGTAAAAATAATAAGCGCGGTTGGTTCTAGGTGCGAGGACGATGATTCCTGTACGCCCAAATGAAAAAAAGTTTCCTTCCCCTGAAATTGCTCCATTTATTTCCAGCTCGATGGTCTTATTAATTTCTATTCCAAAACCGTAGTGATCAAGATAGCTATTGAGTTCGACTGCGTCTGCACGCCACTCTTTCCCATTTAAAATCGGCGTCTTTTGCCAGCGGTCATACTTACCCCGCCTGTCAATGGCCAATTCTACAGGGCACGTTATGCTTTCAAGATAGCCAATACCCTGTATTTCGATCTGTTCAGAAACAACATCGGGCAATTCAAATACAATAACACCCGTCTCGTTATCGCCGGGTAATCCGATGCCCCAAGATTGCTCCTCGGCGTAGAGAACTTTGTTTATTCCCATCCCGCAAGGCGCAATACTCAGGCGACGATCACGATCAAATATTTTAATTCCAAGGCACACCAGAAATAAAATTAATAATACAATACCCAATATCCATTTAAGCATTTAAACCCGATTTCCATCAAATACTATTTTGAATAATGAGAAATACATTATTGCTTCGCCTCGGCAATCATGAAGCAACGAAATTCAGCCAGCGACCTTTAACAATACAAACAAAAAAACCCCTCGCAGCTCTCGCCGGAGGGGTTTGTAATCAGTCCGAGATAAATCTCAGTTCAGCTTCGACTTCACTTCGCCGATCGTGGCGGTGAAAAGCTTGGCCTTTGCGGCAGCCGTGGTCTTTTCCGCCAGCAGCTTCTCGGAAGCGGCGATGGCGATGTCGACTGCGGCGGCGCGGACAGCGCCGATGGCGTCGTCTTCTGCCTGCTTGATCTTCTGTTCCGAAAGGGCCGTGCGGCGGGCGACGAATTCTTCCGTCTTCTGCTTGGCTTCTTCGGTGAGCGCGGCTGCTTCGCGTTCGGCGGCGGCAACGATGCCGGCGGCTTCCGCTTCCGCTTCCTTGCGCTTGCGCTGATATTCGGCCAGCAGGTGCTGGGCCTCTTCACGCAGGCGCTTGGCTTCGGCCAACTCGTCCTGAATGTTCTGCGCGCGCTCGTCCAGAGACTTGGAGAGCATGCCCGGAACCTTGAGATAGGCGATCAGGACGAAGAAAAGGACGAGACCGACTAGAGCAAAAAATGATGCATCAAATGCCATGTCAGGCTCCCTTCACGTTCGAAGCGGCGGCGATGGCTGCCTTGACGTCCGTGTCCTTGACCTTGGCGCCAACCAGCTGGTCGACGATTGCGGTCGCGGTTTCCTCGGCGATAGCGCCGACATCGGCGAATGCCTGTTCCTTGATGCCCGCAATGCGCTTTTCGGCAGCAGCGAGCTTTTCGGCAAGACCGGCTTCGATCGCGGCGCGGTCGGCATCGGCCTTCACCTTGGCGGCGTCACGGGCCGCGGCGCCGATGGAGCTTGCCTTGGCGCGGGCTGCCGCGAGTTCTTTTTCATAGGTTTCGACGGCTGCGTCGGCTTCGGCTTTCAGCCGTGCCGCTTCGTCGAGATCCTGTGCAATGCGTCCATGGCGGTTTTCGAGAATGCCGCCGACGCGCGGTACGATGACCTTCTGCATGAGCAGGTAGAAAAGGCCGAACGTGATCGCCAGCCAGAGAACCTGCGATGCATAAGTAGACTGGTCGAACGGCGGGAAAACGCCGGAAGCGCCGTGTTCGGCGCCGTGCGCCACACCGGTTTCCGTGTGCGTGGCTTCCGGTTGCGGCTGGCCGACAGCCGGAGTTTCCGTATGCGTTTCACCTACGGTCGGTGCTGACTGGGCATAAGCCTCGGTCACGAACATGCTCACCTCCAGGGGGACTGCAAATGCGAAGGATCACGGCACGCCATTCGCGGGCCGTGATCCAGACCTGATGCCGTTATCAGACAGCGAACAGGAGAAGGAGAGCAACGAGCAGCGAGAAGATGCCCAGAGCTTCCGTAACGGCGAAGCCGAATACCAGACGGCCGAACTGGCTGTCGGCAGCAGAGGGGTTGCGCAGTGCGCCGGACAGGTAATCACCGAAGATACGGCCGAGTGCGAGGGACGTACCAGCCATGCCGAGGCATGCGAGACCTGCGCCGATGTACTTTGCTGCTTCCGCTTCCATGTGAGACTCCTTGAGATATTGGTTGTTGCGGCTGTTTTTGACGCCCGTTGCCGGGGCCAGCGACTTTACTTCTCAGTGACCACCATGCACGGCGTCGTTCAGGTACATGCAAGTCAGTACCGCGAAGACGTAAGCCTGCAGGAAGGCAACGAGAAATTCGAGAGCGGTCATGGCGACCGTCATGATGAGAGGCAGGACTGCACCGCCGACGCCGAGAGCGCCAAGCGCGCTCATGGAGGCGACGAAGCCCGCGAAAACCTTGAGCGTGATGTGGCCGGCCAGCATGTTCGCGAAAAGACGAACCGAAAGGCTGATCGGGCGCGACAGGAACGAGATCATTTCAATCGACGCGACAAGCGGCAGAAGCGCCTTGGGCACGCCCGAGGGGGCAAAGATACCGAAGAAATGCAGGCCGTGCTTGTAAAAACCGTAAACGACGACCGTGCCGATGACGAGGCAGGCGAGCGCGAAGGTGACGATGATCTGGCTGGTGACCGTGAAGAAATACGGGAACATGCCGAGAAGATTGGCCGTCAGCACGAACATGAACAGCGAGAACACGAAGGGGAAGAACACCATGCCCTTCTTGCCGGCGCCTTCGCGCAGCATGGAGGCAATGAATTCATACGACATTTCAGCAACGGACTGCATGCGGGTCGGGATCAGACCGCGGTTCGACGTTGCGAAATAAAGGAAACCGGAAGCCGCAGCCACGGTCGCGACCATGAAGAGCGACGCATTGGTGAAGGAAAAATCGACGCCGCCAATTTCGATCGGAATGATCGGCTGCACCAAGAACTGATGGGTCGGATCGTTTGCCACCGGCTGCCCTCTTTACCTGTCGCCGCCTGTCGCGGCATCTCAATTGCCAAGAAAAAACAGCTTAAACGCCGCCTTTTCCACCCTCGTCTCGCCTGTCCGCCTTCTCCAGCAGCGGCGGCTTTGCCACCGCGCCCGTCGAGCGCAACACATTCAATACGCCTGCGCAGAAACCGAGAAGAAGAAGAACGATCATCCCCCACGGCGTCGTGCCGGCAAAATAGTCCAGAAGATAACCCAGCATAGCGCCGACCACGATGGCCGAAATGAACTCCGATGAGAGCTTCACCGCCATCGCAAAACCTTTCCGGTTTTCCGCGGCGTTGGTCTCCGCCCTCACTTCCGCCTCATCCTCCGCTTTCACCTTTGCCAACTCATCAGCAAGGCGCTTGCGGCGCTCGTCCAGACTATCGTCACGGTTGCCAGTCATCTTAAAATCCCACCCATTTTCTCCGTTCCAGCCATGCCAGAACCCTTTGGAGTTGTAAACGGTGACGGATTAAGCCTGTTCCAGCCCGCTCTGAAGTCGCGCGCAACATAGTTTTAGGGGCTTCTCTAGTCAAGGCACTGATGGCGGTTGTTTCAGCACAAATTAATCGTGCAAAAACAATAGCTTGACATCAAATCGCTGTTTGGGGGCGATGTTTCGCCAGGGAATCGGCATTTTTGACACGCAAAATGCGACAAATTGGCGGTGGTATCAGCTCCAGCCGCCACCATAGGTACGGTAAAACACGTGCAATCCGATTCTGCCGACCTTCTTCATCGTGCGGCCCCAGGCGGGACGCACATAAACGGCGTGATAATGGGTTGCCGAACCCACTTCCTTCAGCCAGATTTTGCCGGCCGTGGTGGCCATGGCCACTTCGCGCGCCATTTTCCAATGACGCTCGGAATTCACCCGGTCCTTGATATTGTCGCAGGCGAAGGAAAACTGGCAACGGTTGCGCCAGTCCTTGTTCTGATAGACCACGCCGCAGATGGTTTTCGGATAGGCGGGATTGCGCACGCGGTTGAGAATGACCTGCGCCACCGCCGCCTGTCCCTTCACCGATTCTCCGCGCGCCTCGAAATAGATGCCGGATGCCAGGCATTGCTGTTCGGCTGCGGAAAATACGGCGGCGGGCAGCGGCGTGGCTGCCCAGGCGTGGTCGTCCTCGGCGATCTGCGGCACGAAACGGCCGGCCTCGGGCTTTTTGAGAATGGCGTCGAAAGGCGACTCGCGGGCGAAATCCGGTTCGGCCGGCGCATAGGCCGTGGCGAGAATATCCGGCGTGCGATTGGTGATGAGTTCGGCCAGCATCGGCGAGACGCTTCTGTCCGCCTTCTTTTCCTCGCGGCGGAAATAGAAGGAGGCGAGTTCCACGTCCTTGCCGCGCTTCGGCTTGACGAAAGCGGTGCGGTCCTTGCGCTTCAGCGGCTCGATATCCAGCATGCTGGTCCGCTGCAGCACGGAGCCGGCGGTGAAAGCCTTAGGCGGCTGCATGATTTCGGTTGCGACGATCCGGCCCTTCTTGGCGGCGCGGTTGACACGCTCGCTGTCGGGCGTCGTTGCCTCGCCCTTTTTGTTGGTGACGAAGGCGACCTTGCTGCCATTCGGCAGGGTCATGCCGCTGCCCTGCAGCGCCGCCTCGCCTGCCGCATCGTTGAAGGTAAGGGATGCATTGTGCACCGAGCCCGCCGGAGAGGCCGTCAGCACCATGCGCCATTGTTCGCCGCCATTGTCCAACCCGGCCAAGAGCGAGGCCAGATCCGCACGCGCGGCGAGAGAAGGAAAGACGAGCCAGGCGGCAAGGCCGAAGACGACGGGTGAGGCCCATCTGGAGGTCCATGCCTGAAGGGACGCGGAGGACCGACGACGCATTACACTTTTCGAACGCAAAACCAGCACTCCGAACACCGACAACCATATTTGCTACAGGTGTTGAAGAATCTCTTATTAACCTTGATGCTTGGTTAACGCGGCGAGCGGACGTGGCTTCACGTTGATGTGTAACCACCGTCCAGGCCACTGGCTCATAAAAGCTGAGCCAGGCTTCCCGACGTGCCCGCAACAACTCCAGCTGAACCGCGTGACCACGATGTCGGAAGATTGTATGCTTGCCGCATGGGACTATTGACCTTCAGCATCAACGTGACCTTGGACGGCTGTGTCGACCATCAGGAAGGTATAGCCGACAACGAGACACACGCCTTCTTCACTCAGCTCATGGACGAGAGCGGGGCGATGTTGTGGGGCCGCGTCACCTACGAAATGATGGAAAGCTATTGGCCGGCAGTCGCCCGCGGCGAAGTAGAGGTTTCTCCGCCGATGCGCGACTGGGCGATTAAGCTCGATGCCAAGCCGAAATATGTGGTGTCGTCAACGCGAAACGACTTCCTTTGGAATAATAGCCACCACATTACCGGTGAGCTGCGAACAGGTATACAGAATCTCAAGGATGCGACCCCGGCGGGCGTGCTCTTGGGTAGCGGCAAGCTTGCGGCTGAGCTGGATCGACTGGATTTGATCGACGAATACAAGTTTCTCGTTCACCCCAGAATCGTCGGCCACGGCCCCACTCTCTACGAGAGCGGCTTGCCGAGCGCGCGACACCTCGAACTGATTTCGGTAAAGTCATTCCGTAGCGGCGTTGTTGCCATGCACTACCGACGCTCTTTGACGACGTCGTGAGGCAAGAATAGCTCAAAGTCGGATTTCGATAACCGCCGGCCAGGTTTTTTCCGCGGCGACGGATGAGTGTGCGACCCAATAGTCAGACGACGACGTGAGAACCCAGCTCCACCACGCGGTTGGCCGGAAGGCGGAAGTAGTCCGACGGATCGGCGGCGGTTTCGGCGAGCGCGATGAACAGGCGGTTCTGCCAGCCAGGCATGCCGGACTTCGGATCCGGCACCAGCTTGCGGCGGCCGAGATAAAACGAGGTCGACATGATATCGAACTTGTAGCCGGTGCGTCTGAGATAACCCAGCGCCTGGGTGACGTTCTGGGTTTCCATGAAACCGAAATGCAGTTCGACCACGGCGAAACGGTCACTGAGTTTCGTAAGCGTGTACCTGTTTTCAGGTCGAACGCGCGGCTGATCCTCGGTGCGGATCGTCAGGATGACGTTCTTGTCGTGCAGCACGTGGTTATGCTTGAGATTGTGCAACAGTGCGGCCGGTGCGGCCTCCGGATCGCCAGTCAGGAAGATCGCGGTGCCGGGCACACGCACCGGTGCATGGGCGCTTTCCTTTTCCACCGAGGCGATGAACATCTTCAGCGGCACGTCGATGCGGCGGGTTTTCGCGAAAAGGATCTTCGAGCCGCGCTGCCAGGTGGTCATGATGATGGTGAAGGCGATCGCCAGCAGCACCGGCACATAACCGCCGTCGTGAATCTTCAAAAGGTTCGCGCCGAGGAAGATCAGTTCCAGCGCCAGAAGCGGGGCCAGCACGGCAATTGCCAGCCAGACCGACCATTGCCAGCGCTTGCGCACGAATTCGAAGAACATCAGGCTGGTGACGACCATCGCGCCGGTGACCGAGATACCATAAGCGGTGGCCAGCGCATCCGAACTCTTGAAGGTGAGCACCAGCGCCACGACGCCGAACAGCAGGATGGTGTTGACGGCCGGCAGGTAAATCTGCCCCGTATTGGTTTCAGACGTGAAGAGGATTTCCATGCGCGGCAGGTAGCCGAGGTGGATCGCCTGACGCACCAGCGAAAACGCACCTGTTATGACCGCCTGGCTGGCAATGATGGTGGCGGCGGTGGCCAGGATGACGGCCGGCAGGATCGCCCATTGCGGGAACATCAGATAGAAGGGATTGGACATCGCCGCCGGGTCTTTCAGCACCAGCGCGCCCTGCCCGAGATAATTCAGCGTCAATGCCGGGAAAACCAGACAGAACCATGCCCACTGGATGGGGCGGCGGCCGAAATGGCCGAGATCGGCGTAAAGCGCTTCCGCCCCGGTGATCGTCAGGAAGACCGCGCCCAGAACGACGATGCCGTAGAAGCCTTCATTGGCGAGAAATTCGACGGCATGCCAGGGGTTGAAGGCGAAGAGAATGCTGAAATCATCGGCAATGTGGAGGAGACCGGCCAGACCCATGACGATGAACCAGACGGCGGTGATCGGCCCGAAGAACTTCGCCACCGTGCCCGTGCCGTGGGACTGGATGGCGAAAAGGCCGATGAGAATGCCGACGGAAATCGGAATGATGAAGGCGTCCATTTCCGGCGTGACGAGTTTCAGGCCCTCCACGGCCGAAAGCACCGACAGCGCCGGGGTGATCATGGCATCGCCGAGAAACAGCGCAGCGCCGATGAGGCCGAGCACGATGAGAACGCTGCGATGGGTGCCCGCCGTCTTCATCAGCAGCGCCAGCAGCGACAGCGTGCCGCCTTCGCCGTCATTGTCGGCGCGCAGCAGCAGCGTGATATATTTGAACGTCACGATGATCGTCAAAGACCAGATCATCAGGGAGGTGAGGCCGATGACTTCTTCCTGCGTCACGCCGTCATAGGCGATGGGCCGCAGGGCCTCGCGGAAGGCGTAGAGCGGGCTGGTGCCGATATCGCCGTAGACAACGCCGATGGAACCGAGGATCGCGGCATAAAGCCCCTTGTTCCTGTGCTCGTCATCCGCATCCGGTTTCTCGGCAACATCCTTGTCAGCGATCTGGGACATGATGATCCTGGCTCCTTAGAGCCAGCCCTTCCAACGAAAAAAGAGAAACGGGATGACGGCGGACATCAGCATGATGACGAGCGCGAGTGGGTAACCGAATGTCCAGTTCAACTCCGGCATGAGCTGAAAGTTCATTCCATAAACAGAGGCCACCAGCGTCGGCGGCAGGAACACCACCGAAGCGATGGAAAAAATCTTGATGATGCTGTTCTGCTCGATGTTGATGATACCAAGCGAGGCGTCCAGCAGGAAGGTGAGATTGCCGGAAACGAAGGAGGCATGTTCGTTCAGCGACTGGATATCGCGCCCGATCGACTTGCCCTGTTCCTTCGCCCCCTTGTCCTCGCGCGCCTGATCGCTGGTGGAGAGGAAGGTCTGCAGCCGCGCCAGCGATGCGAGGCTGACGCGGACCTTCGAGATCAGCCGGTGATAGGCGGCGATGTTGGTCAGGCGGTCTTCGAGATAACGTGGCGCCTTGCGTTTGGAACGCGCCTGGCTGCCGAGAATGTCGGCCGCGAGATTGTCGATGCCGGCGACCGAGTTTTCGAGAATTTCCGCCGTGCGGTCAACGATCGTTTCGAGCAGTTTCAGAAGCAGCGCCGTGCCGCTGCGCATCTCGTGCGGCGCGCGGGTGATGGCGGCAATGAAGAGGTGGAAGGATTTCGGCTCGGCATAACGGATCGTCACCAGACGCCTGCCGACCAGAATGAAGGCGACATCGGTAAGGCCCGGATCGTCCGAATCCGCCTTCCACACCAGAGAGGCGGTCATGAAGACATTGCCGTCTTCCATATAGAGGCGGCTGGAAGGCTCGATATCCTTCAGGTCTTCACGTGTCGGCAGTTCCACGCCGAGCAACTGTTCCACACGCTGCTCTTCCGCCCTGTCCGGGTTGACGAGATCGATCCAGACGATGTCGTCGGGAATCGGTCCGGAGCCGTCGTGTGCCGACAGGCTGATCGCCTCGCAATTGGCGCGATAGGCTTTTATCAATCCGCTTCTCCGCTCCACATTGCAGGCTTCAGCCGCAATGCTGCTTAACATATCCTGTTTGCGGTCGGCAAACCTTTGGACGACACTTCAGGGCACGCCGGACAAGCCGGATTTTCACAATCCCGCCCGCCAGCCCGCCAGCCCGATGGACCAAGAGCCAAACGGCGCAGGCGTATGCGCCCAAAGCGAGGGGCAATCAAGCAATATTTTTTCGCGACAGCATTGCAGGCGAAGCATTTCTGGAGTTCAGATCAGGAAAACCTGTGCGATAATGGCGGTTAATCTTCTGTTTTCAAAGAGCTATTCAAAGCGGACCGACATCTGCCCGACTTTGTGCCCGTGACTGGCGCACTATTCGAAAACGATTTTCGGCGCCGCTTTTCTCTCGCCCGCACCGATGCGCGCCCAGACTTTTTCCGCAATGTCCCGATAGATAGCGGCCTGCGGACCGTTGGGCTCTGCGGCGACAACCGGCGTTCCCGCGTCCGACATTTCGCGGATGGAGATGGTGAGCGGCACTTCGCCGAGGAAGGGCACGCCGATCCTTTCAGCCTCCGCCTTTGCGCCGCCATGGCCGAAAATATCGTAACGCGCACCGGTATCGGGCGCGATGAAATAGCTCATATTCTCGATGACGCCGAGGAGCGGAACCTCCACCTTGCGGAACATGGTGATGCCCTTGCGCGCGTCGATCAGCGCCAGATCCTGGGGCGTGGAAACAATGACGGCGCCGGCGAGCGGCACCTGCTGGGCGATGGTCAGCTGCGCATCGCCGGTGCCGGGCGGCATGTCCAGCACCAGCACATCCAGTTCGCCCCAGGCCACTTCGCGCAGCATCTGCATCAGGGCGGACTGCACCATCGGCCCGCGCCAGATCATCGCGGCTTCCTCATCCACCAGAAAGCCCATGGACATGACCTTCAGGCCATAATTTTCCATGGGAAGGATGATCCGGTCTTCCTGCTGCCTGGGGCGGCCGGAAATTTTTAAGAGTCGCGGCAGCGAAGGGCCGTAAATATCGGCATCCAGCATGCCGACCTTGAGGCCGAACGACTGAAGACCGAGCGCCAGATTGACCGCGGTCGTCGACTTGCCCACACCGCCCTTGCCCGAAGCCACGGCGATGATGGCCCTGACACCCGGGACGCCCACCTTCGAGGAGCCGGGCTGTTGGGCCGGCCGGCCGGTTGCAGCGGCGGGACGCGCCGGCGCCGGTTGCTGCTGGCCGGGCTTGCGGTCGGCCGTCAGCGCGACGACCGCGCCGACAATACCCTCAACGCTCTTGGCCGCCTGTTCCGCGGAAAGCCGCAAGGGCTCCATCTCCGCAGCCTTGTCGGCCGGGACCGTGATCGAGAAATAGGCCTTCGCATCGGCGATGAAGATTTCCGAGACCATGCCGAGTGCGACGATGCTCTTACCGCTGCCGGGATAGATCACCGCTTCCAGCGCCTTTTCCACCTGGCCCTTGCTGACCTCTGCCATATTCCTGCTCCGCTTCATCATCCGACCGGGTATTGCGTGCCATCCATAGACAAGCCGGAGCGCTTCGCCAATGCCAAAGCGCGACCGTCCGGTATTCGCGACGATTTAACGCTGCCTTTTCAGATTTCGTCATCCATCGCGAGTGTTTCCGGATCGAAGACATGGCCATCGAAAAAACAGTCGGGGCCGAGCACGAGACCCGTGCGCGATGCACCGACATGAACCGGCTCCCTGAGCGTACCTTCGAGCTTCAGATTCGCACCCGGCACCGGCACGAAAAGCGGCTTCATCGCCTTGCGGAAAATATCCGGCCGGTAGGCGTTGCGGGCCGCCTCCACCACGACTGGATCGAAGCGATAATCGGCGGAAACCTCGCCCCAGCGCAACATCTGGCTGAAGAACCACAGGGCCTGGCTCTGCCATGGGAAATTGGCGGCCTTGGCGCTCGTCACGAAGAACTCCTGAAACCGCTGCATGTCTCTCTGCGAGGTGGAAATATAACCCGTCAGCGCCGGCAGCAGGAATTCGCCGTTCTCATCCATATATTGCGGGGCAGCGAGGATGCCGGCCAGTTCCTCTATATTGGCCGTATTGGCGCACCATTCGCCGGCGCGGTAAAGGGCGCGCAGCAGCCCTTCCAGAAGGGCGGCGTTGTCCTCCGCCCAGCCTCTCTTCACCGCCAGTATCTTTTCCGGCGCGTTGTGCCAGATCAGCGCCCCGGTGGTGACGATCCGGCCGGCACCACCCAGCACCACGGCGCTGCCCGCCGGTTCGGCGGTACAGAGCGCATCGACCTTGCCGCTTTCCAGCAATGCCGGCATCGCCTTTGGCAGGGCTTCGACGATTTCCATGTCCCGGCCGAGCAGCACGCCGCAGCTGCCGAGCAGATAACGCAGGGCATAAAACGGCGTGGAGACGATATCTTCGACCGCAAAAACCGGCGGGTTTTCGCCCGCTGCCCGACGCGCGGCGCAGACACGGGCCATCGCCCGCCCGAAAGCCGCCGGATCCGGCAGCTTCAGCCCTTGCCTGTAAAGTTCATCATAAAATCCGTGCGAAACGGTCGTTGCCGATCCGCCAAGGGAGAGCGTGAAAACACCGACAATATCGGCCGGCAGCTCATCGAGACCGACAGCGGAACCGACGGGAGCCGGGGCAGGCAGATGCGCGACATGAACGTCATCGGCGCCAAGCGCCGCAAGCACGGCGCGGGCGGACTGTTTTCGGAAAAGTTCGAGTTCTATGCCTTCATCGGCAGCAAAGCCTTTTTCGGCAGCGGCTATCAGCACGGCGCAGTCGATAGTCGGAGAAAATCCCGCTTTTACCTTATGCCGATCCGGCAAACGATTTCTCCTTTCCGGTGATTCGGAAGAAGGATCGCCCAGGAAGCGGTTTATCACAATGATAAAATTACGGTTTCGCTATTTTATCAGGCCGACCCGCAACGCTTTTGCAACGGCCTGGGTGCGGTTGACCGTGTCGAGTTTTTTCGTCGCGCGGTTCAGGTAATGATTGATGGTATGTTCCGACAGCATCATGATTTCGGCAATTTCGGCGCTGGTCTTGCCGGCAGCGGTCCAGTTGAGGCAGTCGATCTCCCGCTCGCTCAATGTTTCGGGAACCCTGAGGTCGAGGCGGCGTATTTCAGACAGCCGGGCAAAGATGTGGCTGGAAATGTAAAAAAGCTCCGCAAGCCGGCTGGCGGGCAGAGCCGTTTTATTGCCGGAAAAGGATACCGCGCCCCGTCTCATGGTGATGTCGTGAACGGGAAACCACACCGAATTGATCATCTCGAAACGTTCGAAAAGGTTGATCACGGTCTTCTTGCCGATTTCCGCGTCGCCTTTGACCAGAAAATCCATGGAGACGGAGAAGGGTATGGTCGATTTTTTCAACTGCGCCATTACCCGGCTTTTCTGCAGCATGCCCTCTTCATCGTAACGCTGCAAAAGCTCGGCTGGCCAGCTGGTGATGATCGTATATTGCGACAGTTCGCTCGCCACTTCCGACGACAGGTCGAGCACCATGAAAGCCCTGAATTCCCAGGCCTCCGTCAGCCGTTTCAGAAAGCGGAATATATCGAATTGCGTATTGAGATCGGCGATCTCGCGAACGCAATCAACACCAATCGACTGAACGGCGGCCGTCTCTGTTTTCTGCATCAAAGCTGTTCTTCGAGAATGAGAAAATGCCGCCGCAAAGGCCCGCCCTTGCCCGGAAATTGTTGCGGATGTTACTCACCAAAACGATTCATGCAAACAAAAGTTGAAAACTTAATTCAGAATAGTCGAAAATAATATCGAACGCGTCTGAATGGGTGCATGGCCGGCAATTTCACCCCGGAAAATCCAAGGGGTCCGGGCCTACGTATTTTCCTCAACCATCCGCAACCGGCGATAATCTGCAGGCAAGATCATCGGAAATTTTATCGGCGGTCTCACGCACCAGTGGGGCCCATTTGCGAAGCTGTTCCACATCCACGCGATAGGCCGGACCGGTGACGGAAATCGCCGCGCGAAAATTGCGGCCGGGCGCCCGGACCGGTGCGGCGACACAATGAATTCCGATCTCGTGTTCCTGAAGGTCGAAACCGTAACCAATGTCGCGAATGGTCGCCACGTCAGCCATCAGCGCTTCCGGTGTCGTGATGGTGCTTTCCGTGAAGCGATGAAAATCCAGTTCCGCAGCCAGTTTCCCGAGATCATCGACTGACAGCAGCGACAGCGCCGCCTTGCCCACCCCGGTGCAATAGGCCGGTGAGGTCTTGCCGACCTGCGAATGCATACGCAATGTGTGCTGCCCCTCCATCTTGTCCAGATAGGTGACCTGCCAGCCGTTCAGGACGGCAAGATGCACGGACTCCTGCGTCGCCTCCTGCAACGCCGCCAGATGCGGGGCCGCGACGCTGCGCAGATCGTTGCCGCTCCAGGCCCTTGCGGCCAGTTGCAGCAACCTCAGCCCCACGGCATAGGTCTGATCGGCAGCGTGATCGACAAGGCCTTCGGCGACAAGATGGGCGAGCTGGCGGTGAACCGTGCCGCGCGGCTGGCCGCAGGCTTCCACCACATCGGTAAAGCGCATCGGCTTGTCGGCAAAGGCGATCAACTCCAGCAGCGAGATGGCCTTGCCGAGCGTACCCGTCTCACTTCGGCTTTTCCGTTGCGGCATCGGAACCGTATCAGGATTTGGCCCATTGGGCTTTTTATGATCGGGCATGGCAACATCCATCGTCATCCGCCTTGACATAAGCAAGACGCCAAGAGAATAATTCCACTTAGTAAAATCTAGTTCCAAATAATGGAACAATCAAGCCTTTCATGGACGAGATGACGCCGATGACGCAAGCCCAATTTCCGGACCTCAAGGATGCGGGCGTGCTCGTCACCGGCGGCGGTTCCGGCATCGGGGCCTGGCTGGTGGAAGCCTTTGCGATGCAGGGCGCGAAAGTTGCGTTCATCGACATCGCCGAAGAGCCGAGCCTGGCGCTCGTCAATCGGCTTGCGACAACCGCGCAGCATCCCGTCCACTTCTTCAAAACCGACCTTCGCGATATCGCGGCGATCGGCAAGACGGTGGAGGCGGCGGCTTCCGCCACCGGCGGCATCAAGGTGCTGGTCAACAACGCCGCCTGGGACGACCGGCATGACATAGACACGGTGACGGAAGCCTATTGGGACGCCAATCAGGCGGTCAATCTCAAGCAGATGTTCTTCACCGTTCAGGCCGCCCTGCCCTATCTGCGGCAGGCGAAGGACGCGTCCATCGTCAATTTTTCGTCCATCTCGTTTCTGCTCAACATGGGCGAGCTGCCCTCCTATGCGGCGGCCAAGGCCGGCATTATCGGGCTGACGAAGAGCCTCGCCGGCCGGCTGGGGCCGGAAAATATCCGCGTCAACACGCTGCTGCCGGGCATGATCGTGACGGAGCGGCAGAAGGAACTATGGCTGACGGATGAGGGCATTGCCGCCACCACCGCACGGCAATGTCTGAAACGCACGCTCGTCGCCGCCGATCTGGCGGGTCCGTGCCTGTTTCTCGCATCATCGGCATCGAGCGCCATCACGGCGCAATCCATAATCGTAGACGGAGGCCTCCTATAATGTCTGAACCCGCTTTCATCGCCGTCGACTGGGGTACGACCAGTTTCCGGCTCTGGCTCATGAGCCGATCGGGCGCGGTGCTGGCGGAGCGCAGAAGCACGGAAGGCATGACCACGGCCATGCGGACCGGTTTTGCCGAGGTGCTGCAGTCGCATCTCGATGCCATCGGCGCGCCGGAAGGTTTGCCGGTTCTCGTTTGCGGCATGGCGGGTGCACGGCAGGGCTGGGTCGAGGCGGGTTATATCGACGTGCCGGCACCGCTTTCGGCGGTTCTCGACGGCGCGGTTCGCGTGCCGGGTCAGGCGCGGGATGTCCGCATTCTGCCGGGGCTGGCGCAGCGGGACAAAAACGCGCCCGACGTGATGCGTGGCGAGGAAACGCAATTGCTCGGCGCTCTCGCTTCTTCGGACGCCGGTGAAAAACTCGTCTGCATGCCCGGCACCCATTCCAAATGGGTCACCGTCAAGGATGGCGGCGTGACCGGCTTTGCCACTTTCATGACCGGCGAACTCTTCGAGGTCGTCTCGAAACAGACCATCCTTTCCCATGCGGTGGCCGAGGCCGAAGCCTTTACCGGCGAGCATGCGGCTTTCACGGCGGCGGTGCGCGACATCTATGCCAATCCGCAGCTTGCCACCAATCGCTTTTTCACCCTTCGCTCCGGCCAATTGCTGCACGGCCTCACCGCCACGGATGCCAAGGCCAAGCTCTCCGGCATCATGATCGGGCTGGAAATCGCCGGTGCGCATTCCACCGCGCGGCGGGAGACGCCGGTGGTGCTGATCGGTTCCGGCGCGCTCGGCGCGCTTTACGAAGGCGCCTTCACCGCCCTTGATATCCACTATACGGTCATTGATGCAGACGAAGCCGTGCGGCGCGGATTGCTGGCCGCTGCAAATGCCATCTGGCCATAAGAAGAAAGATCGACCATGCGTATTCCCTTCCCTTCCATCAAATATCCGCTGATCGCCATCCTGCGCGGTCTGAAGCCCGAGGAAACCGAAGGCGTCGTCGGCGCGCTGATCGAAACCGGCTTCCGCGCCATCGAAATCCCGCTCAATTCGCCCGATCCGTTCCGTTCCATCGAAATCGCCGCGAAGATGGCGCCCGCCGATTGCCTGATCGGCGCCGGCACTGTTCTCAGCGTGGAAGACGTGGCCTCGCTGGATGCGGCCGGCGGCAAGCTGATGGTCAGCCCCAATGCCGACGCCGATGTGATCGTTGCCGCGCGCGTCAAGGGCATGGTGACGATGCCGGGTGTTCTGACTCCCACCGAGGCGCTGGTAGCCGCAAAGGCCGGCGCGACGGGGCTGAAATTCTTCCCCGCCAGCATCATCGGTCCCGCCGGCATCAATGCTATCCGGACGATCCTGCCGAAGGATCTGGTCATTGCCGCCGTCGGCGGCGTTTCTGACAGGAATTTTGCCGAATATACCTCGGCCGGCATTGTGGCTTTCGGGCTTGGCACCAGCCTTTACAAGCCGGGCATGACGGCGGCGGAGGTGCGCGAACGCGCCACTGTCACACTTTCAGCCTATGATGCAGCCATCGGAGGATAAGAGCTTGGCGACTGTTTTTCCCTTTGCCGGACGTGTTCTGGACGAAACGCCGATGCTGCTCGGCGAAGGCCCGACCTTCGACCCTGCGACCGGCACCGCCTGGTGGTTCAACATTCTCGAGCGGGAACTGCATGAGCTGCATCTCGCCTCCGGCCGCAAGACCGTGCACGCTTTGCCCTTCATGGGCAGCGCGCTCGCCAAGGTCAGCGACAGCAAGCAGCTGATCGCCTCCGATGACGGGCTTTTCCTGCGCGATACGGCCACCGGCGTGCTGACCCTGCATGCGGAGCTGGAAAAGGATCTGCCCGACAACCGCTCCAATGACGGGCGCATGCACCCCTCCGGCGCGCTGTGGATCGGCACCATGGGCCGCAAGGCGCAGACCGGTGCGGGCAGTATCTATCATGTCGCGAAGGGCACCGTGACCAAGCTGTTTGCCGAAATCAGCATTCCGAATTCGATCTGCTTCTCGCCCGATGGCGCGACGGGATATTACGTCGATACCAAGGTGAACAAGCTGATGCGCGTGCCGCTCGATGCCGAGACCGGCCTACCCGCCGGCGAGGCTGACGTTTTCATCGATTCCACCGGTATCAAGGGCGGCATTGACGGTTCGGTCTGCGATGCCGAAGGACATATCTGGAACGCCCGCTGGGGCGTCGGTGCAGTCGATCGTTACGATGCGGATGGCAATCACATCGCCCGATATGAGGTGCCCGGCGGACAGACGACCTGCCCGGCCTTCATCGGCCCCGACGCATCGCGGCTTCTCGTTACCTCGGCGCGCGAACATCTCGATGATGACGCCATTGCCGAAAATCCGCAGCATGGGTTGACGTTCGAGCTGGGGGTTGAGGTCAAGGGCCGGTTCGAGCCGCTTTACCGGTTGTGACGCGGGGCTTAGGCCGCCCTCAACAAACGCGGAGCCCATTCTCGTAAGCGAACGCTCCCGAAACGACTTCCCTCATCAAGTCAGTCGTATTTGCTCATTTTGATATTCTTTCAATCTTGCGTTTGCGATGACGATGATGTGGCGCATGATTGCACCAAGAGC
>NZ_JBIVYG010000023.1:0-76430 GCF_044769685.1 Agrobacterium sp. NPDC090283
CAGCTCTTGGTGCAATCATGCGCCACATCATCGTCATCGCAAACGCAAGATTGAAAGAATATCAAAATGAGCAAATACGACTGACTTGATGAGGGTGGAGAGGTGCGTCCTGCGCTCCCCCGGAACACCAAGGCTGCCGCATAAGGCCGTTCCCCTTTTGCGGCAACCTATCTTACGAAAATGCCGCCCGATAAACCGCCGGCGTCACGCCGAATTGCCGCACGAAAACGCGGTTGAGATGGCTCTGGTCGGCAAAACCGGCGGTGAAGGCCGCCTCGGCGGGCGGTGTGCCGCCAGCCAGCGCGTGGCGCGCCAGATGCACGCGACGCTGGAGAAGGTAACTGTGCGGCGTGAGCCCCGTCACCTTGGCGAAGGCCCGCAGGAAGCGGAACTGGCTCATGCCGGCTTCGCTCGCCAGATCGGTGAGGCGGAACGGCCGGGCGGGGTCGTCATCGATGCTGCTTTTCGCCCGCCGTATGTGGTCGGGCACAGCCATGACAGGCGGTTTCGCCGTTGTCTCCATCGCATCCGCCAGAAGCATCAGCAGGGTCTCGTCGCCATGCAGCGTTTCCCCTCGCCGTTCTTTTGCCGTCATCGCCGAAAAAACGGCGTTGAATCGCTGCACCAGCGGTCTTGTGTCGACGGGATAGGCGAATTCAAAAGAGCCGTGATCCTTCTCACGGACATCGGCAATGGCATCGCGGACGATCTCGATGTCGAGATAGAGCATCCGCCAGGCGCGACCGCCTTCTCCGAGCGGAATGCCATCATGCACCTCGCCCGGATTGACGGTAATGACATGGCCCGCGCCGGCCTCCACCATGCCGCGGCCGGAAAGCGATTTCTGTGCGCCGCGATGGATGAGACCGATGCCGAACTGGTCATGCATGTGGCGCGGGAAGGAACGGTCGCTATCCGCCACCACGGCGGCGACGCCGGGCAGAACGGTTTTCGGCATCAGGAACTGGCCTTGGCCCATGAAAGCGCGCGCTCCGCGGATAAGAGCGCGACGCTATCACAGGATGTCCGGTCGCGACAGACGCAGCCCCTTTTACGGATGCATATGGTTGATCATGGCAAAGACCTGATCGAAATTGCCGTTCTGCGCGGCAAAACGCAAAGGCTTGCAGCGTTCCACCACCACTTCCTTCTCATCCGGGCGGTTCTTGAGAATATCCATCACCTCCGAAATGAAGGCCTCGAGCGGCATGGCTCTTTCATCATTGGCCTGCCCCTCGCCCATCAGCGTCGTCTGCACATAGGGCGGCACGATTTCGATGACCTCCACCGGCGTCTCCTTCAATTGCTCGCGCAGGGTGACGGAATAGGCATGGATGGCCGATTTGGTGGCGCTGTAGGTGGGGGTCAGCACCATGGGCACGAAAGCGAGACCGGAGGAAACCGTCAGCACGGTGGCTGCGGGTTGCTTGAGGAAATGCGGCAAAAGCGCCGCCGTCAGGCGGATGGGTGCGAGGAGATTGGTGGCGATGGTTTCTTCGGCCGTGTCCAGATAGTCAGGCGCGGCGGCGATATCTTCCGGCCGCATGATGCCGGCATTGTTGATGACGGCGTTGAGGCTCGGATGGGCCTTCACCAGAGCTTCGGCGAAAGCGCGGATGCCCGCGGCATCCGTCGCGTCCATCACCATCGAAGCCATGCCGGGATTGGCGGCCGTCACCTCGTCCAGCACGCTCTGGCGGCGGCCGGAAATGATGACACTGTTGCCGGCCTGATGAAACGCTTCCGCCAGCGCCCGGCCGATGCCGGAACCGCCACCGGTGATGAGAATGGTATTGCCCGAGATTTTCATGGGAGCATCCTTTGCTTGTTGGCTGAAAGGAAGTTAGCTATGATACTCTCCAATCGAAAGTAGGCACCCAAAAGATTTATACTTACCCAATGGAGAGTGTTAGATGAAACGGCACGCGGCCGATCCGGCCATCGAGAACCGACGCAAGGTTCCGCCACCCACGGATACCGATCCGGTAATAGAGGCGCTGGTTCAGGATATCATCGCCAAGGTGGCGGACAAATGGACGATGCTTATTCTGGAAGTGCTGGAAGAGCACGGCACGCTACGCTTCACGCAGATCGGCAAACATGTGGGCAACATCAGCCAGAAGATGCTGACGAAAACGCTGCGGCAGATGGAAAGCGACGGGCTGGTGCGGCGCACCGTGCACCCCGTCATTCCGCCGCATGTGGATTACGGCCTGACGAACCTCGGCCGGACGCTTGGCAGCGCCTTTTGCGGCGTGTGGATCTGGGCGGAGACGCACCATGCCGAAATAGAAGAGGCGCGGCGGCGGTTCAATGAACAGCCGCCGCGCCCTGCGATGGAGTAAATGCCTTAGTGCGTAAAGCGCACCGCTTCACACGGCACAAAGGGTGGGTGTGCCAGCGCTTCCCTCTCACCCTCATTCCTGTTCCCCGGAACAAGCCCGAGGATGTCACCGGAATCCAGCCGACGCGCGTTTACGCGGCGGGAAGAACCCTTTCAGCCCAAGGACTTAGGCTGGCTGGATCCCTGTGACGAGCACAGGGATGAGGGAGTGGTAGACCCTGCGGTAAACGCCACTACGCACCCTTTGCCGGCGCGCCTCAAGCGAACTGGCTGAGGCCCGGAACCGAGGCGATCACCTGATCGACAACCTCATCGCCCGCATGCTGACGGGCAACGGCGATGGTTTCCTTGGCGAGCGTGGAAATCTCGCTCATGCCGAGGCCCTGGCTCATCAGCTGCTGGCCCAGCCCCATGATGCCGCCGCCGCCGAGCGCGCTCATCAGGCCGCCGAGCAGACCGCCGCCGCCACCGGTGCCTTCGCCATTATACTGGGCAACCAGATCGCTGGCGCCGGGAATGGCTTCGATCATCCGGGCGATCGGGCCGTCTTCCGCCTCGCGCTGGAGAAAACCGAGAATCATGCCAATGGCCTTTTCAGCCAGTTCAGGGTCGATCCCCGCCTTAACGGCGATCTGATCCACGACTTCGTTCATTCTTGCCTCCTGTTGAAAAACGACGCCAACATCGAATAACTGACGTTAACGTCAACGTAAAACAATCTCATGCCGCATTCAAGCGGCCATGAATGGCGCGGCAACTTTCATCAAGCGGTTTTTCTTCATCGCCATCAAGCAGTTGTTGCGCCTTGAAACTGTCCTTATAAGATCATCACAACCAAACTATGAAAAGGCCGCTTTCGCGAGGAACGGTCAAAGCATGCCAGCTACGCTTTAATTCGGACATGACTTTCTGCAAAATCCGCCGCGATTTTAAGGGTCATGCATCAGCCGCAGGAGAAAATGGTCGATGTTGCAGGACGGACAGCTCTATATCGGGACCAGCCGCAACCCGGATGACAGCCTGAACAAGGGCGAATATCTGGAACTGAAATTCGGCAACCGCCACGGCCTCATCACCGGCGCGACCGGCACGGGCAAGACCGTGACCCTGCAGGTTCTCGCCGAAGGTTTTTCCAAGGCCGGCGTGCCGGTTTTCTGCGCCGATATCAAGGGCGACCTTTCCGGCATCGCGGCGCAGGGCGAAGCGAAAGACTGGGTGCAGAAACGCGCCGAACAGATCGGTTTCACCGATTTTGCCTATGGCAAATCGCCCGTCATCTTCTGGGATCTCTATGGTGAAAAAGGCCATCGCGTGCGCGCCACCATCGCCGAGATGGGGCCGCTGCTGCTCGCCCGGCTGATGGATGCCTCGGAAGCGCAGGAAGGCGTGCTCAACATCGCCTTCAAGATCGCCGATCAGGGCGGGCTGCCGCTGCTCGATCTCAAAGACCTACAATCGCTCCTGAACTACATGGGCGAAAATGCGACCGAGCTTTCCAACCAGTTCGGCCTGATTTCCAAGGCCTCGGTGGGTTCGCTGCAGCGCGGGCTGCTGGTTCTCGAACAGCAGGGGGCGGCGAATTTCTTCGGCGAACCGGCGCTGAAGATCGCCGACATCATGCGTGTGGGCACGGATGGGGTTGGCACGATTTCGGTTCTCGCCGCCGACCGGCTGATGATGAACCCGCGCCTTTACGCCACCTTCCTGCTCTGGATGCTTTCCGAACTCTTCGAGGAATTGCCGGAAGTGGGCGATCCGGAAAAGCCGCGTCTGGTGTTCTTCTTCGACGAAGCGCACCTGCTGTTCAACGATGCGCCGCGCGTGCTGGTGGAACGCGTCGAACAGGTGGTGCGGCTGATCCGCTCCAAGGGCGTCGGCGTCTATTTCGTGACGCAGAACCCGCTCGATGTGCCGGAAACCGTTCTCGCCCAGCTCGGCAACCGCGTGCAGCACGCGCTTCGCGCCTATACGCCGCGCGAGCAGAAGGCGGTGCGCACCGCAGCCGACACCTTCCGCCAGAACCCGGCCTTCAACACCGCCGACACCATCACCACGCTCGGCACCGGTGAAGCGCTGATTTCCACCCTGCACGACAAGGGCGCGCCTTCCATCGTCGAGCGCACGCTGGTGCGCCCGCCATCGGGCCGCGTCGGGCCGCTCACCGATGCGGAACGCAAGTCTTTGATCGATGTAAGCCCCGTCGCCGGGCAATATGACAAGGATATCGACCGGGAATCGGCCTTCGAAATCCTCGCCGCCCGCGCCCAGAAGGCCGCCGATGCGGAAGCCGCCAGACGTGCGGAGGAAGAAAACGCCCAAAACCAGTCCGACAACGCCGCCGGCCGCTGGCGCCTGCCCGGCTTTGGTGACGACGAACCCGCCCAGACCAACAATGGCTCGCGCAATGGCGGCGCGCGCAAGACCGGATACCAGCGCGAAACGGTGATCGAGGCGGCGATGAAAAGCGCTGCCCGCTCGGTTGCCACCTCCGTCGGCCGCGCCATCGTGCGCGGGATACTGGGTAGTTTGAAGCGATAGAACAGAGACGCCGCCTGCCCTCGATGGGGCGGGCGGCGCTTTATTGGCGTCACGGTTACTTCTGGCGATGGAAGATCATGCCGCCGTGATAAAGCACATCGTCGACGAATTCGCCGTCGGCGGTGAAGCCGGTATCGTCCCAATAGTCGATGTGGTTTCCCTTCACCTCATACCGCCCCTGATAGGCGCTTTTGCGGTTGCCACGCGCCTCGTCATACCGGCCATTGGGCAGAAGTTCCTGACGAATATGGCCATCGCCGGTGACCCACATGCCGATATAGGGGTGGCTTCGGGTTTGAGCCGTTTCAGTCATGTTCACATCCATGGCGTTGCTCACCTTGCGGGAACCCGTATCGGCGGAAGCCGTTGCGAGCAGAAGCGCAACCGATGTCGAAACAATGTTCATGTCCCGATCCTCCCTATGCAGCGGTGGGCCGGACGACGATTTCGTTGACGTCGACATCGTCGGGCTGCTCGATGGCGTAACGCACCGCGCGGCCGATGGCATCGGGTTTCAGGGCGATGGCCCGGTAGCTCTGCATCAACTCCGCGGCGGCCGGATCGGTGATGGTGTGGGCAAGTTCGCTTTCCACCACGCCGGGATGGATGCAGGTGACGCGCAGGTCGCGATTTTCCTGCCGCAGCCCGTCCGAAATGGCGCGCACCGCAAATTTCGTCGCGCAATAGACGGCAGCCGTCGGCGAAACGGCAAGCGCACCGATGGACGCGATGTTGATGATATGGCCCGAAGCGCGGGCGGTCATCTCGGGCAGGACGGCGGCGACGCCATAAAGCACGCCCTTGATGTTGACGTCGATCATGCGGTCCCATTCATCGACCTTCAGGGACGACATCAGCGATAGCGGCATGATACCGGCATTGTTGACGATGACGTCGACCTGTCCGAAAGCCTTGCGCCCGGCCTCCGCAAAAGCCTCGACGCTCTGTCTTTCCGTAACATTCAGCGGCTGAATGACGACCTCGGCGCCCTTCCCGCGCAATTCTTCGGCAAGCGCCTGCAAGCGGTCCATGCGGCGCGCGCCCAGCACCAGCTTCGCCCCGGCACTCGCGAGCTCCCTTGCGATGCCCTCACCGATCCCGCTCGATGCACCCGTAATGAGAACGACTTTGTTCAATGTCATGGCTTTCTCCTTGGTGTGACGGCTAAGCTTTTTCTGGAAGCGGCCGTTGCGGACAAGATAAAGCTTGGGCATTGTCGTGATAACCGCCTCAATCTTAACCTCAGTGGGTAGAATTTCTAACCAATGAACATCGACCTCAACGCGCTTTCGACATTCTGCATGGTTGCCGAGGAACGCAACTTCCGGGCCGTGGCGGACAGGCTTGGCGTAACCCGCTCAGCCGTCAGCCAGGCCATCCGCAAGCTTGAAGAAACGATGGGCATAGCGCTCGTGCAGCGAACAACACGCAGTGTCAGCCTGACGGAAGCGGGACAGCAGCTTTATGCGGATGTGTCGCCATCCATCGGCAACCTCGTTCAGGCGGCAAATGCCGCTTCCTCCCTGAGCGGTGCGGTGCGCGGACAATTGCGGCTTGCGGTCTCCTCGATAGCCGAGCGTTTTTTATCCGGGCCATTGCTGGCTGCCTTTGCCGAAATACATCCGGAGGTACAGCTCGATATCGTCGTGACGGACGAGGAATTCGATATCGTCGCCGAACATTACGATGCCGGCGTGCGTCTTGGAGAACTGATCGCGCAGGATATGATTGCCGTTCCGGTTTCCGCTCCGCAGCGGCAGCTCGCCGTCTGTTCCCCGCACTATCGGGACCGCTTCGGCCTGCCGGCGCTGCCCCGCGAGTTGATCCATCACCGCTGCATCGGCTGGCGGCCCCGACCGGGCGTTGCGCCATACAGGTGGGAGTTTGCCGAAAACGGTCGCGAATTTGCGGTGGCGGTGGAGCCGGACTTCACCACCAACGACATGCAGCTGATGATCAAGCTGGCCTGCGCCGGCGCCGGCATCACATTCGGCATGGAAGAGACGTTTCGCCCTCATCTGGAAAGCGGAGACCTCGTTTCGATGCTGGAAGACTATTCCCCGAGTTTTGCGGGATTTTATCTCTATTATCCGAGCCGTCGCAATCTCGCGCCAAAGCTGCGCGCCTTTATCGATCACGTCCGCCTGTCGAGAGAGCGGTGATCTGCCGGAGCGGGCTCCGGCAGATGGCAGGTGAAGCAAAAATGGCTATTTCTTCTGCGATACCAGCGAGAAATAGGCGCCCTGCGGATCGACGCAGTTGACGATCCAGCTTTCGCCGGGCACTTCCATCGGGCCGTTGACGACCTTGCCGCCGCCGGTGCTGACACGGGTGATCGCATCATCGATGCCGTCGACATTGAAGTAATAACCCCAATGACAGACCGGTACCTGCGGCATGCGTTTCATCATGCCGCCAACGGCCTTGCCCTTATGGGCGAAGATGCGGTACGGGCCCATCTCGCCCATGTCGAAATCATGGTCCTTGGTCCAGCCGAACACATCGCCGTAAAAGGCCATTGCCTCATCGACATTGTCGGTGAAGAGTTCGTACCAGCCGACATGGCCCTGTTTTTCCTGCGTATCCTCCGGGAAACCGCCGGTTTCCATCGGCTGCGGGGTCATGATGCAGAGCACGGCGCCGAAGGGATCGGCGACCACGGCAAAACGGCCGATTTCGGGAATATCCTGCGGCGGGCGTCTGATTGCGCCGCCCTTGTCGGCGAAAAGTTTCGCCGTCGCGTCGACATCGTCGACATCCACATAGGCGGTCCAGTTCGGGGGGATTCCCTGACCCTTGTGCTCTTCCGTCAGTTCCATGACGCCGCCCATGCCTTTGCCATCGGCCTCCAGCACCAGATAGGGCATTTCCGGCGAACCGAAATCCTTGGTCTGCCAGCCGACGACATGACCATAAAAGCGGGCCGCCGCCTCCATGTCGGGCGTCATCAATTCGACCCAGATGAATTTTCCATGTGTATCGGACATTGTCGTCTCCTCTGGAGATTGGGTGCGTGTGGTGGGTGCCCGCCGCAGCGTGCGGCGGCGCTTGTCGTGCAGGCAGAACCCGGCGCGGCCTATGCCTTGCGCCGGAACTCCGATGTCATGAAGGTCTTGAAGGTGCCGTCCGGCTGCTTGACGCTGCCGGAAAAGCTGCGGTGATTGTCGTCATGCAGCACCAGCACGTCATGATAGGTGGCGGTGCCTCCGGAACCGTCAAAGGCCGGGCCTTCCGCCTCCAGCGTCAGGGTCTTGCCGTCCTCTTCCAGCCAGCCCTTGTAGACCCAGAGATTGGTCATCATCGAGCCTACCCAGGTGCCGACGAAATTGCCCTTGGCGGGGTCGAAGCCGACCGTGATCACGGCCGTCATATCCGTGCCATCGGGCATCTTGCCGCTGCCGTTGCCGACGATCCACAAACCGCCGATGGAGCGGACGCTCTCGGTGTATTGCTGCGACGGGTCGTCGGCATTGTAGTCCTCATGCCCGGAACTGGAGGTCATGACCCAGTCTCCGACGATCCTGTTCAGGAACGCGTGTTCCTTCTGCGGCTTGGCGATTTCCATTTCCATTTTCGTTTCCTCCTCGTCTGTCAATTTTCAGTGGCAGCAGGATGCAACCTTCGGCGCGTCCTCATACTGGTCGTGGCGCCGCACCCAATCCATTACCTCCTCTTCGTTACGGCCTTTTGGCACCAGATCGAGCAGCATCAACGTGCCGAGCGTCTGCTCCGCGCCGCGGGCATAGGTGGAATAGGTGTGATAGATCTTGCCGTCGTCGCCCTTGGCGAAAACGCTGATGCCGTGCAGGTCCTTCAGATCGCCCCAGGGCGCCATGTCACGGTAATTATAGGTGATTTCGCCTTTGGCCATATCCTCGTCGCGGAACGAGGCCTGATAGTCATAGTTGAAATCGGTGCCCTCGGCCGAAACCCACGGGAATTTCCAGCCCATGCGTTTTTTATAGCCTTCGATCTTTTCAAGCGGCGCGCGCGAAACCGCGACAAAACCCGCATCGCCATGTTTGAGGTGGACCAGCGCGCCATCGACATGATCGGCAAAGAAGGAGCACCCGACGCAGCCCTCCTCCCAGTCCGGTGCCAGCATGAAGTGATAAACGATGAGCTGGCTGCAATCGCCGAACAGTTCCTTCAGCGATCTGGGGCCGGAGGGCGCGTCGAAGATATAATCCTTCGTCACCTCCTCCCAGGGTAATGCGCGCCGGGCCTCGTTCAGCCTGTCACGGGCGCGGGTCAGTTCCTTTTCCTTCACCAGCAGATCGCGGCGGGCCGCAAGCCACTCGTCTTTCGAAACGACGGGATGAGACATGATCTTTCCTCCTTGGATCCGTCTTTCACCACGGCACCGCTCCGCTCCACCGGTGGGCACCGCTTATTTCTGTGTTGAAAGGCAATAAACAGTCTGCGGAGCATCAAGTTCCGCTTGACTAATTAGGTTGATATCAACATATTTACCCCATGTCAAACGCCAGCGTGATTCCTTTTTCGACAACTCTTTTCGTGCGGGACGCCTGTCTCTGCCTGCATGCGCAGCGTGCGGCGCGGGCCTTGGCGCGGCTATTCGACAATGCGCTGAAACCCATCGGCATCAACAATGGACAATTTTCGCTGCTGATGTCGCTCAACCGACCGGAGCCGCCGCCGATGGGTCCCGTCGCCCATCTTCTGGCCATGGACCGCACGACGCTGACGGCGGCGCTGAAGCCGTTGGAGCGGCGCGGGCTGGTCAGCATCGAGCAGGACCCGAAGGACAAACGCGGCAAGCGGCTGCGGCTGACGGCCGATGGCATGGCCGTTCTCGCTGCGGCCTTCCCCATCTGGCAGGAGACTCACGCCGAAGTCGAAGCGCGTATCGGCAGTGGCGACCCCGACCGGCTGCGCCGCGATCTCATCGACCTCGGCTGACGGGATGGCGCCACTTTTATCGGCAAGAATGTCATCCGGCCGTCGCGCCGGGGAGCGAAACTACGAAGAAAGCGCAATCAAGGAGGAATGATCATGCGTGCAATCGTTTTTGTAAAAGCCACCAAGAGCAGCGAAGATGGCGTCATGCCCACGACCGAACTCATGGAGGCCATGGGAAAATTCAACGAGGAACTGGTCAATGCCGGCATCATGCAGTCCGGCGACGGCCTGCACCCTTCCTCAAAGGGCAAGAGGGTGGTCTTCGACGGCGACAGCCGCACCGTCGTCGACGGCCCCTTCCCCCATACCAACGAGCTGGTCGCCGGTTTCTGGATCTGGAACGTGAAGGACATGGACGAGGCCGTGGAATGGGTGAAGCGCTGCCCGAACCCGATGCTGGAGAAAAGCGAGATCGAAATCCGCCCGATGTTCGAAATGGAGGATTTCGGCGATGCGGTGACGCCTGAAATCGCCGCGCATGTCGAGGAACTGCGCGCGCGTGTGGGCAAGCAGTAGAGCCGCCCGGGTTAGGACCACATGGAAACGGGAGGGTGCGGCCTGCCGCATTCTCCAGAGCATTTCCAGTCGGTGCGCCGGCTACAAAGCTCGCTGTTTTGTCGTGCGCTCTCCTTCCCTCATCTCTGTTCCCCGGAGCCCGAGGACGTCACAGAGATCCAGCCAGCCCAAGTCTTTGGGCTGAAAGGACGTTCTCTCGCCGCGCAGACGCGCGTCGGCTGGATTCCTGTGACATCCTCGGACTTGTTCCGGGGAACAGGAATGAGGTTGAGGGGACGCCTCAACACAAAAAACCCCGTGTCGTGTACCATGAATTCGTTCAAACAGGATTTGCTCTGGCACGACCTCCCACTCCAAAAGCTATTGCCTCGGACAGCCGCCGCTGTTAATCAAGGAGCGGTTCAACCGTTTTCAAGAAAGGAGGCTTCGCATGGATATTTCCTGCTTCTGGCGCAATCGTCAGCTCTGCCACCTTTTTGCCCTGCGGACACGTTTGCAGGGCTGACCGGAACACCCACACTCTGGTTTGCCTAAAAGGCCGCGCAGGACGCAGTTTGTCTGCCATTGCGCATATTTTCACGACGGATCACCGCGAACCGAAACCGATCCTGCACGCGCAGACAACGGTTCGGGTCCGTCCTGCCAGAGACGACTTCATGACCATCATCACGCTTCGAAACCTCGGAATCATTCTGGGTAAGCCGCTTTTCTCCAATCTCAGCCTCACCGTGAATGCGGGAGACCGCATCGGCATCGTTGCGGCCAACGGCTGCGGCAAATCCACCCTGCTCAACTGCCTTGCGGGAGACATGGAGCCCACCAGCGGCGACCTGACCCGGCTGCGCGGGCTGACGCAGTCGATCGTCCACCAGAATCTGCCTTCCGCGCTGATGGACCACACGATGCGGGACGCCGTGCTTTCCGCCCTGCCGGCGGATACGATCGACAGCGAAAGCTGGCGCGCCGACATCATCTTCGACGCCATGCTGGTGCCTGAACCGTTCCGCGAGCGCCGCCTGAAGGAACTGAGCGGCGGCTGGCAAAGGCTTGCCATGCTGGCCAAAGCATGGATCACCGAACCTGACGTGCTGCTGCTCGACGAGCCGACCAACCATCTCGATCTCGAAAAGATCAACGTGCTGGAAAGCTGGCTCGGTGAATTGCCGCGCGATACCGCCGTCATCATCGTCAGCCATGACCGCGCCTTTCTCGACAACGTCACACGGACGACGCTGTTTTTGCGGCCGGAAAATTCGGCGCTGTTCCGCCTGCCCTATGGCCATGCGCGCGCGGCGCTGGAGGAGGAGGATGCCGCCGATGAGCGGCGTTTCCAGCGCGACATGAAAACCGCGCAGCAATTGCGCCGGCAGGCGGCCAAGCTCAACAATATCGGCATCAATTCCGGCAGCGATCTCCTGACCATCAAGACCAAGCAATTGCGTGAGCGTGCGGAAAAAATCGAGGATAAAGCGCGGCCCGCCCATATCGAGCGATCCGCCGGCAAGATCCAGCTCGCCAATCGCGGCACCCATGCCAAGGTTCTCATCACGCTGGAGGACGTGCCGGTCTCGACGCCGGATGGAACAGTGCTGTTTCGCACCGGCCGGCAATTTATCCGCCAGGGCGACCGCATCGTCATTCTCGGCCGTAATGGCGTCGGCAAGACGCGGCTGATGTCGCTGCTGCAGGCGGCGGTGACGGGTGCCGGCCAGATACAGGACGGCATAAAGGCGACGCCATCGCTGGTGGCCGGTTATGTCGACCAGTCGCTGGCCGAAATCGACGATGACAGCACGCCGGCGGCGCTGCTGTCGCGCCGTTTCGACATTGGCGACCAGCGCATCCACGGCCTGCTCGCCGGCGCCGGCATCGACATGGAAATGCAGAAACGCCGCATCGCAAAGTTGTCCGGCGGGCAGAAGGCGCGGCTTGCCATGCTGGCACTGCGGCTGGCGGAGCCGAATTTCTACCTGCTGGACGAACCCACCAACCATCTTGATATAGACGGCCAGGAAACGCTGGAGGCGGAAATCATCAGCCGTGAGGCCAGCTGCGTGCTTGTCTCGCACGACCGGAGTTTCGTGCGGACGGTCGGAACCCGCTTCTGGCTGATCGAAAAGCGCAAGCTGGTGGAAGTCGATGATCCCGAAGCGTTTTTCGCCTCGGCATGATACTGCCGATAATAACGCCTCGTCAGCCAAGCAGGCTGGCGAGGCGTGGATCGTCGGCGAAATCCGAGACCGCGAAACCGGTTCTGCGCATCGGAAATTCGCACAATGCCTGAACGCCCGTCTTCGACAGGCGGATGCGCCAGCTCATCCGTTCCACCGGCGCTTTTTCGGCAAAGGCTTTGGGAGAAAGGATCGCGATGTTGAGGCCAGCGGCGGGATCGCGCACCGAACGGTAGAGGATCGCCTCCACCTTCGCCAGACGCGCCTGCTCGGCCAGCGCCTGGCATGGCTCGTAATTGGTGAGATCGGTCCAGTGCGCCTCGTCGCGGTTCAGTTTGGGTTGCGTGAGGTCAAGTGCCGCATCGGTGGCGATACGGGCGGCAAAGGCGGAATAATCGGCGGGATTGGCCGGCAGCGGCGTGCCGGGGGATTCGGCATAAAACAGCAGCCGGTAAAAGGCCATTTCGGCGAGCGCCGTTTCCACCTTCGCGGCGGCATAATAGACGCCTTCGGTATAACCCGCGCGGCGGAAACGCGAACCATGCGGATAAGCGGCGCCATATCGGAAAGGCGTGGCGAGAAGATAATCGAAACCGGCGCAATCAGGCGGAAACGGCCTTTTGCTCGTCTCCAGAATATCTTCCAGCAGGGATTGCTCCTCCACCGTATCCACCAGCTTCATGGTGGAAACCTGATGCTGCGCTTCCACCAGCCGCCAGTATTTTCCCGATGCGGCGCGTTTTTCAGACAGGAGCGCGTCGGGCGTCCAGATAGGAGAGGACATCGATCAATCCGGTAATGGTGGTGAGCCTTTCGGCAGGCACGGCATCCAGCGCCGTATTGTGATTGCGCAGCCAGTTTTTGGCCACCGCCTCGTCGCCGCCGGTAATGGCATCCAGCGAGCGGAAAACCCGGATCAGCAACACCGCAAGCTCGAAGGACTTGGCGCCCGGCTCCAGGAGGAAATCGAGCCGCTTCATGCGCGAGACCGTTGGCGCGGAGACACCCAGAATATCGGCCGTGCGGGCAGCGTTCAGGCCCAGCCGCTCGGCGGCGGCGATGACGGCCTTGGTGACGACCCTGCCCTGCGATGCGGGATCCATGGCGGTCTTGGCGTGAATATTCATGGCACACATCCTTTCCTTGGAAAGAATATAGCATTTTTCTTTCTGAAAACAAGAAGGCCGGGATGAACCCGGCCCCAAGAGTGACGATCCAGCGCTTTATCAGGCCACCGAGACCGGCACTTCCGTGGAGGTGCGCATGGCGTGGCTATAGGGGCAGACGATGTGTGCGGCCGCAACCAGCTTTTCGGCGACTTCGCGCTCGACACCCGGAATATTGGCCTTCAGCGACACTTCGATGCCGAAACCGCCGCCGTCTTCGCGCGGGCCGATGCCGACCGTTGCCGTCACAGTGGTGTCTTCAGGAATCTTTACCTTTTCCTTGCCGGCGACGAATTTCAACGCACCAAGGAAGCAGGCGGAATAACCGGCCGCGAAAAGCTGTTCCGGATTGGTGCCACGGGCGCCATCGCCGCCCAGTTCCTTCGGAACGGTAAGCGTGACGTCGAGAACGCCGTCTTCCGACTTGGCGTTGCCGGCGCGGCCACCGGTGGCGGATGCTTTGGTCGTGTAGAGAATGGGCATGGCATTTACTCCTTCGGGTTGGTGTTGAGCATCTTATAACGCACAATTAAATTGTGCGCAATATAGTTTTGCACATTGAATGAAGATTTGTTTTTTGCGATAATTTTCACGAAATTTCGCCGCGCATCCATGTGGCAGGAACCGAAAGCGGGGGCTGATTGTTCCCTCCCCGGTTGATTTTGGAGCAGGAAAATGGACGCAGAGGGCAACAAGAAGACAATGGAAAGCCTGCTGAGGCTGGACCAGCAGATATGTTTTGCCCTTTATGGTGCGGCGCATGCCTTCACACGCGCCTATAAACCGCTGCTGGACCCGATCGGGCTGACCTATCCGCAATATCTGGTCATGATGGCGCTTTGGGAAAAGGAGACATCCACCGTCAAGGCGCTCGGCGAAATGCTGGGCCTCGATTCGGGCACGCTGTCGCCTCTTCTCAAGAGGCTGGAGCATGCCGGGCTGATCACCCGCAAGCGTGGAACGGTGGATGAGCGGCAGGTACTGGTGGCGCTGACGAAAAAAGGGGCCGACCTTAAAAAAGAAGGCGTGAAAATCATGGCGGCAATCGGCAATGCCACCGGCTGCGGTCTGGAGGAGCTGGTGCAGATTCGCGACCGGGTGAATGCGCTGAAGGACAGTCTCAGCCGCCCCTAATCCTCCAGCAAATCACGAGGGCTGATAATTTCTCTTCCGTCATGCTCGGGCCTGTCCCGAGCATCTGTTACGTGTCGATTTAACGCGACGCGATTAGATCCTCGGGACGAGCCCGAGGATGGCGCCGAGTATGGAAGCAGGCTTCCTTAAAGGCGGCACAAGACCGCCTTTTTATAGAGAAGCGCTTGGGCTTACTGCCAAACCACCACGCGCGCCTTCTGCGGCACGCGGTCGTAAAGGTCGATGACGTCCTGGTTCATCAGGCGCACGCAGCCGGAGGAGACGGCCTTGCCGATGGAGTTCCATTCCGGCGAGCCGTGCAGGCGGTAAAGCGTGTCCTTGCCGTTCTGGAAGATATAGAGCGCGCGGGCGCCAAGCGGGTTCTTCAGGCCCGGCGGCATGCCGCCGTTCTTGGAGGAATATTTGACCAGTTCCGGCTGACGGGCGACCATTTCGTCCGGCGGGGTCCATTTCGGCCATTTCTGACGCCACTGGATGACGCCCTCGCCCGACCAGGCGAAACCATCACGGCCGATGCCGACGCCGTAACGCATGGCGCTGCCGCCCTGCTCCACGACATAAAGGAAGCGCGAGCGCGTATCGACGACAACGGTGCCGGGACGCTCGCCGGTCGGGTCGACAACCCGCTGGCGGTAATAACGGCGGTCGATTTTCTGATAGGGCACGGCGGGAATGACGTAACCGCCATCCTCGACCGAACCGTACATGACGGCCAGTTCCGCATCGCTGACGCCCGGCGAGAACATCTGCCGGAAATCGCTGCCGATGGCGCTCGCCTGCTGGCGGATGGCGTCTCCCGTGCCCGAGGAGGCACAGCCTGCGAGAAGCGAAGCGGAAGAGAGGCCAAGGAGGGAAAGGAAGGTGCGTCTGGAAAGATCTGTGTCGGTGCTTGTCATAAGGCCGGTTTGTCCCACATTTCGAACGGCTATATCGCCGTTGTACGTCATTTGTTCCGTGTCATGCGTATTGCGAAAATAGTTAACCGACCGCTAAAAGCCAGTCACAAGGCGCTGGCGGAATGGGTCCAATATCTCTTTCTTTTAGAACGTGTTCAGATAACCACAATCTGCGCCCCTTGCGGCACGCGCTCGTAGAGATCGATCACATCCTGATTGAGCATGCGCACGCAGCCGGAGGATGTCGCCTTGCCGACGGACTGCCAGTCCGGCGTGCCATGGACGCGGTAAAGCGTATCCTTGCCATCCTTGAAGATATAAAGCGCGCGTGCCCCGAGCGGATTGTTGAGACCGGGCGTCATGCCGCCATTGGCGGCGGAGATGGAGGCGAGTTCCGGCTGGCGTTTAACCATTTCATCGGGCGGCGTCCAGCGCGGCCATTTCGCCTTCCACTGGATCTTGCCGCGGCCCGACCAGGCATAACCATCACGCCCCAGCCCAACGCCATAACGGATCGCCTTGCCACCGGACTGCACGAGATAAAGGAAATGCTGTCTGGTATCGACGATAATGGTACCAGGCGCTTCCGCCGTCTGGTAGCTGACTTCCTGCCGGAGATAACGCGGATCTATGCGGCCATAGGGAATGGCCGGCAGCGAGCGGTCCTCATCGCGGATCGGACCGTACATGACCCGGTGCAGCGGATTGGAGACAGGCAGGCCATAGGCCATCGTCTGACCCATCGTCTGACCCTGCGGCTGCGACGCGTTAGACCCCTGCACCTGCGGGGCTTGCAGCCCCTGCCCGCGCACCGGCGGACCGTATTCCTGATGGAAGCGGGTTCTGAACAGATCCGGCGGGCGCGTCGAAAGCTGACCCGGCTGCGGCGGCAGTTCCGGCTGGCGATTGGAGCTGACGGAGTTGAAATTGAATACCGGCGCCGTTTCCCTGACGAAAACATCCGGGTCCATCCGGGTCGTATCCGTCACGAAAAGGCAGCCGCTCATGAGAGGCAGCAGGGCAAGCCCCGCCAGAGAGGCCGCCCGGCGACCGTTTTTCAAAAGGAGTGCTATCATCTGAACCGCTTCATGGAATCCAATCTGACGGCATGATGAACCGTGCGGCTGGCGCGAAGCTGGCGTCGGTTTTTCAAAAAAAATCGAAAAACCGCATTTTTGCTCTTGAAGCTCTAGTTGCTAGAGGTGCCAGATTGGCTGTCGACTGGAATTCAGGAGCGGAAACCATGAATATTTCGACAGGCATGAACATCAAGGGCAAAGACGGCGAGCAACTGACCTTCTCCGTTGGCGGCATGGATTGCGGCAGCTGCGCAGCGAAAATCGAAACCGCGCTTTCCCGCCTGCCGGGCGTTGCCGATGTCAAGGTTTCCGTTGCGCGGGAAAGGCTGAACCTTTCGCTGGCCGAAAGCAAAACCTCGGTCGAAAAAATCGAAGACACGCTGCGCAAGCTCGGTTTCAAACCCGCTTTGCTGCCGCAGGAAAAAGTCTCCCACGCAAAAGTCGAGGCAGATCATCGCGGCCACGACCATGATGACCACGATCATTCATCCTGCGGCGGCCATCATGCCGATGCCGGGACGAGCGCCGACAAAAGCAATGCGCTGACTTTTTCAGTCGGCGGCATGGATTGCGGCAGCTGCGCGGCCAAGATCGAGACCGCGCTTTCCCGCCTGCCGGGTGTTGCCGACGTTAAGGTCTCCGTTGCGCGCGAAAGGCTGAATCTCTCGCTCGCCGAGAGCAAAACCCCGGTCGAAAAAATCGAGGACACGCTGCGCAAGCTCGGTTTCAAACCGGCCCTGTTGCCGCAGGAAAAGACCGCACGCGAAAAAGTCGCGGATCACGACCATGACCATGGGTCGTGCAGCGGCCATCACCACGACCACGATCATTCAGATCATGACCATTCGGGGCATGACCATTCCGCACACGATCACGCGTCCTGCAGCGGGCATGATCATGACCACTCCAAGCATGACCATTCTGGCCACGATCATTCCGGTCACGACCACGCAAAACATTCGCATGGTTCTGCACCGGCGGCTGCGGCGCAGAGCGCGGAAGTGGGACATGCCCATGGCGCGGATGAAAAAGGCGCGTGGTGGCGCACTTCAAAGGCGCGCAACACCTTCACCGGCACCATTCTGGTTGCCATCGCCTATGCGGCGGAGCTCACCTTCCCGGCATGGGGCGGTTACGCCTTCATCATCGCCACGCTGGTCACGCTCTTCCCCATCGCGAAGAACGCCTTCAACGCCGCCCGTTTCGGCGCGGTCTTCACCATCGAAATGCTGATGACGATTGCCGCCATCGGCGCGATCATCATCGGCGAAGCGGAAGAGGCGGCCATTGTCGTGCTGCTTTTCTCCGTCGGCGAATTGCTGGAAGGTTTCGCCGCCGCCCGCGCCCGTTCGGGCATCAAGGCGCTCGGCTCGCTGCTGCCAAAAACGGCGCTGGTGGAGGAAAACGGTGCGCTTCGGCAGATCGCGGCCGATCAGGTGCGCATCGGCCAGGTGGTCGTGGCGCGTCCCGGCGACCGCATCGCCGCCGACGGCATTGTCATGGAAGGCCAGTCCAGCGTCGATGAATCGCCGATGACCGGCGAAAGCATTCCCGTCGCCAAGGAGAAGGGTGCGCGCGTCTTTGCCGGCTCGATCAACCATGACGGCTCGCTGCGCATCCGCGTCGACCGCGCGCCGGAAGACAACACCATTGCCCGCATCATCACGCTTGTCGAGGAAGCGCAGGATGCGCGTGCACCGACGGAACGCTTCATCCAGAGCTTCTCGCGTTATTACATGCCGCTGATCGTGGCGATTTCGGTGCTGACCATCATCGTGCCGCCGCTTGTCGGCCTCGGCGACTGGGATACCTGGATTTATCGCGGTCTCGCCCTGCTGCTGATCGGTTGCCCCTGCGCGCTGGTCATCTCGGTTCCCGCGGCCATCGCCTCCAGCCTTTCGGCTGCGGCACGCCACGGCATGCTGGTGAAGGGCGGCGCGGTCATCGAAATGCTCGCACGCACCGAAACCGTCGCCTTCGACAAGACCGGCACGCTGACGCTCGGCGAACCCGTCGTGACCGATGTGGTGGCGCTTGACGGCAACGAAGCCGTGCTGATTGCGCAAGCCGCGACCATCGAGCACGAATCGAGCCATCCGCTCGCCCGCGCCATCGTCAATCATGCCGAAAAACTGGGCGTGAAGCCCCTGCCCGGCTCCAACATCAAGGCGATCTCCGGTCGCGGCATGCAGGGCAATGTCGGCGGGAAAGACCTGTTCATCGGCGCGCCTCGCTTTGCAACTGAGGTCGGCACCCTTTCGAAGGACCTTTCCGATCGCATTTCCGCACTGGAAAGCGAAGGCAAGACGGTGGCCGTCGTGATAGTCGGCGGGGCGGCAAGCGGTCTCTTCGCCATGCGTGACGAGCCGCGCAAGGATGCGGCTGATGGCGTCAAAGCGCTGAAGGAGATGGGCATTTCCTCGCTGATGCTGTCGGGTGACAATGCCCGCACGGCGCGTGCCATCGGCAACAAGCTGGGCCTTGAGGCGCGCGGCGAACTCTTGCCGCAGAACAAGGTCGAGGAAATCCGCAAGCTTGCCGAAAAGAAGACCGTGGTGATGGTGGGCGACGGCATCAACGATGCGCCCGCCCTTGCGGCGGCCAGCGTCGGGGTCGCCATCGGTTCCGGCACCGATGTGGCGATGGAAGCGGCGGATGCGGCGCTGATGCGCAACAATGTCGGCGACGCTGCCCGCCTGATCGGCCTGTCGCGCGCCACCATGAGCAATATCCGCCAGAACGTGACCATCGCGCTCGGTCTGAAGGCGGTGTTCCTTGTCACCACCGTCACCGGCCTTTCCGGCCTGTGGCTCGCCGTTTTCGCCGATACCGGCGCGACGGTTCTGGTCACCGCCAATGCCATGCGGCTGCTCGGCTATTTCAACCGTAACAAGGGCTGATATTCCATTCGCAGACAAGACGGCCGGGCCTCGTCAATCGAGGTCCGGCCGTCTCATTTACGGCATATTGACAAACTAATTGCGTCCAATAAATACCGCGTACCGCCGTTTCCACGCGCGCGACAAACGATTCCACGCGCAGGAGCGCTGAACTTGGCAAAGCATGGCTATAACCGCATCGCGTACCGCGCGATCAAGATCGGTGGAAACATCGCCAAGGTCATTTTTTCCATCGATCTGTTCATCCGGCCCGGCAGAAGAAAAACGCTTCCCGAATGTCAGCCCGCCAGACGCAGCCCGAAGACGGAAAAGGCCATTCCCCGCATCATCTGGCAGACGAATTACTCCAATAGGGTAACCACGCCGATCTATGCGAATTTCCTGTTCAACCGCTGGCTGACGCCGGAATTCGAATATCGCTACCATGATGACGAGGCGTGCCTGGCCTATATCGACCGGCATTTTCCCGGACGTTATGCGGATGCCTTCCGCCGGCTGCAGGTGGGCGCCGCCAAGGCGGATTTCTGGCGTATTCTGGTGCTTCTGCAGGAAGGCGGCATCTATCTCGATATCGATTCCAATTTCGCGGCCCGCCCGGAAGATGTGATCGGACCCGATGAAGAGGCTGTCTTCATCGCCATGAAAAGCGGCGAGATCACAAATTACTTCATGGCCTCCAGGCCCGGTCACCCGGCGCTCAGGCTGATGGCCGATCGTATTTCCCAGAATATCGAAGACGGAACGCTCGCCAGCGTCTACGACATGACCGGCCCGACTGTGGTGCATGCCGTCGTCAAGGAATTGGGGCTGCCGGTCCGCAATTACCGCGAGATGTGCACCCAGGGGCAGTTCACCAACAAGCGCGCCCAATATGCCGACAAAAAAGACGGCGCATGGTGGGCGGAGCAGGCCAAGACGTCCATCGTCAAGAGCTAGGACCGCACGCGTCCCCAAGCACCGCCACAGTATCGCATTTCAGATGAAGGCGTTGAAAAGGCGGATGCTTTCCTCGACGGCATGCGGCACCACGCCGTTATGGGTGCCGGGCAACAGCTTCTTGTCGACCTTGAAGCCGGATGTCAGGGCGCGATCCACGAAAAGCTGGTGATCGGCATCGAAAGGCCGTTCCTCCGTGCCTCGCAGAAGCAGCGCCGGACATTTGAGGCTGGGGCCGAAGCAGACGGAGGAGCGCATGATGAATTCGCGCTCGTCGGTCTCGTCGAAACAGATCTCGTCGCTATAGCGGTTGAAATAACGCCAGGAATTGACGCCGGCGGAGATGGGTGCCGCGGCGCGGAACCGGCGGCTCATGGCGGCCAGAAGCGTCAGCGTGCCGCCATTGGAATGGCCGGCGATGAAGAAACGATTTCTGTCGATGCCGGGAAGGTTTTCCAGATAGGTGGCCGCCGCCAGCGCATCCGCCGTTTCGTCGTAAAAGCCGGAATAATTGCCGCTCTGGCCGTTTTCACCCCGGAAGGACGGCAGAAGCACGACATAACCCGCTTCCCAATAGGGTTTCATCAGCGCCCAATGGCCGTCTCCGGTGGCGTTGCCGCCATGGAGGAAAAGTACGGCGGGCTTCAGCGTTTTTGACGGCTGGTAGTGGGAGAGCCAGGCGACAAGTTCGATGGAACCATCCGGCCCGCCGAGATAGGTGACACGTTCCGCCCCGGGCGGCGTGCCGAGCACCGAGGATTTTTCCGGCGCAGCCATCTTTCGCAGGAGATGGGTGTGGAACCGTTTGCGCGCCTCCGCATAATCCTGCCGTTCCAGCGGCAGCACCTCGGGCGCAGCAATGCCCGCTTTCGCACGGAGCGGTAAAAATGCGATCGCTGACAGCCCCATGGCGCCGGCCAGCAGGCTTCGCCGCGTCAGGCTCGGCAAGATCGTGCCGCTCTCTTCCTGTCCGAAGGCTGAGGAAAGAAAGCGTTTGTCTGCCATATGGTCACCTGAGGAGGATGGTTGTACCAGCAGTTCAGCACTGCGGCGAGAGGCTGTCCAATCACGGATTCGCGAATGACAACAATGTATTCGCAGCCATCATGGCAATTTCTGGACGCGGCGATGTTTCCTGCGTCGCCGTCCCCCTTCTCCGTCATACCGGCCTCAAGCCGGAATGACGGAAGCGCGCAAATTCCGAGGCTGCCGCAGGCCAAGGCGCCGTTGCTCTACCCTTCCACACCGTCGATCATGGCCACCAGCGTCGAGAGCCTGTCGGCCTCCGCCGGCAGCTTGTCGGCGCGAAGTCGCGCAATACGCGGGAAGCGCATGGCGACGCCCGATTTGTGGCGGGTGGAACGGTTGATACCCTCGAAGGCCACCTCCAGCACGAAACCGAAATCCGGCGTGGCGCGCACCGCCCGCACCGGGCCGAAACGCTCGACCGTATTGTCGCGCACGAACTTGTCCAGTACCTCCAGCTCCGCATCGGTGAAGCCGAAATAGGCCTTTCCGACAGGCACCAGCTGCTCGCCATCCTCGCCTTCCGCCCAGACGCCGAAGGTGAAATCGGAATAATAGCTCGACCTTTTGCCGTGGCCGCGCTGCGCATACATCATGACAGCGTCGATATTGTAAGGATCGCGTTTCCACTTGAACCACGGCCCCTTGGCGCGGCCGGCCTGATAGGCGCTGTCGCGGCGCTTGATCATCACCCCCTCGATCACCGGATCGGGCGGGGCGGCACGCAGCGTGTCGAGTTCCTGCCAGCTGGAAAAGCCGATCAGCGGCGAGAGGTCGAAACGGTCATGCGGTGCGTGCTCGATAATATCCGAAAGGCGGCCGCGGCGCTCCAGATAAGTCTGCGCGCGAATATCGCTCTCGCCATCGAACAGCAGGTCATAGGCGCGAATGAAGGCGGGATAATCATCCAGCATCTTCGCTGTCACCGTCTTGCGGTTCAGCCGCTGCTGCAGGTCGGAAAAGGTGCGGGTGAGATTGTTGGAGCGCACTGTGCCGCCAATCAGCAATTCGCCATCCATCACGCCTTCGAAATCGATCGCCTCCAGAACATCGGGAAAGGCGCCGGAAATATCGTCGCCGGAGCGGGAATAGAGTTTTCGCGTCCCGCCGGCGCGGGACAATTGCACGCGAATACCGTCCCATTTCCATTCGGCGGCGTAATCGGCCGGGTCCAGCCCATCGAGATCGCCGTCGGCCACCGGCGTCGCCAGCATGACCGAATGGAAGATGGCGGGCGTGGCCAGTACCGGCCGCTCGGACCTCCCCTCAAGCCATGCGAAAAGCGACGTATAAGGCGGTGTCAGCCCGTGCCAGAGGGTTTCGATTTCGGTGATGTCCTTCCCCGCAAAATCCGCCAGCGCCTGCCGTGCCAACCGCGCCGAAACGCCGATGCGCAGGCTGCCGGTGGCGAGTTTGAGGAAAGCGAAACGCGAGGATGTATCCAGCCGGTCGAGCAGATCGCGCACCGCGCCGCGCACCTCGGTGCGCCCCAGCGAATTCATCAATGTGACGACGTCGCCGAGGCGCGGGTCCTGCGCCTCGGAATCGTCAGCACCACCGATATTGCCCCAGACCAGCGAAATGGTTTCGGCGAGATCGCCGACATAATCATAGGAATAACGGAACAGCACCTCATCCATGCGCTCCAGCACCAGTTCGCGCAGCATGGCGGGTTTGACGCTTTTGAGGTCCAGCGTGCCGGCAATCGCCGCCAGTCCGTAACCCCGGTCAGGATCGGGCGTATCGCGAAAATAATCGGTCAGCAGCTTCAGCTTGCCGTTGCGCGAGGGGGTGAGAACGAGACGGTCGAGGAGCGTGGCGAAGGCTTTCATTTCAATCCCCCTCATCCTCGTAACCGACAAGATGCAGCGGCTTTGCGGCAATGCCCTGCAATTCGCACCAGCGCACCAGCGCCTCCTCACGGCCATGGGTGACCCAGACGGCCTGCGGGCCGATTTCCTTGATCGTCTCGAGAAGTTCCGGCCAGTCGCAATGATCTGATATCACCAGCGGCAGTTCCACGCCGCCCTGCTTCGCCCGCTGCCGCACCATCATCCAGCCGGAGGCGAAGGCGATGAGCGGTTCGTTGAAGCGCCGCGCCCAGCGTTCCTGAAAGGCCGAGGGCGGGCCGACGACGATCGCGCCCTTGAAGGCGGAAGGATCGCTTTTTTCCAGCGTCGCGGGGCGCAGATCGCCGAGATCGATGCCCTGCGAGACATAATAATCGCAAAGCCGCGCAAGCGCACCGTGAATATAGATGGGATCGGCATAACCATTGTCGCGCAATAGCCGGATAACGCGTTGCGCCTTGCCGAGCGAATAGGCCCCGACGAGATGCGTGCGTTCCGAAAACTGCCGGATGGAGGTCAGCAGCTTGCCGATTTCAACACGCGGCAGCGGATGGTGAAATACCGGCAATCCAAACGTGGCCTCGGTGATGAAGACATCGCAGGGAACGGTCTCGAAAGGCGCGCAGGTGGGGTCGACGCCGCGCTTGTAATCGCCAGATGCGACGATGCGCATGCCGTTCATTTCCACCGAGATTTGCGCCGAACCCAGCACATGGCCGGCGGGATGGAAACCGACGGTGACGCCGTTCACCTCCACCGTCTCACCGAATGCGACCGCCTGCTCGCTGCCGCAGAAATCCTCGCCATAACGGATGCGCATGATATCGAGCGTCTGGCGCGTGGCCAGCACCGCGCCATGGCCGGCACGGGCGTGATCGGAATGGCCATGGGTGATGAGCGCCCGCGCCACCGGGCGCACGGGATCGATATAAAAATCGCCCGCCGGACAATAAAGGCCCTTGGGCGTGGAATTCAGGAGCTGTTCCGGCTTCATATTCATTGAGATAGGGCCACCCGCGCGAATGTAAAGTGCTGCGAGCATAACGCGGAACGGGCGTTAAATTTCCAGTGAGGGCATTTTTGTTTTGCCGTCGCTTGAGATGTCGTCATGGCCCATACGCCGGAGGCGTATGACAGAATTATCCAACAAACTCGACGTCATCCTCGGGCTTGACCCGAGGATCCATGGTGACGCCGCTGGTGGATCCTCGGGTCAAGCCCGAGGATGACGGAGAAGAGGCCAGAGGCGGGGTTTGAATACGCGATCCGGCGGCGACCTTCGTTGCAACTTATTCCCCCGCCGCTTCCGCCGGCTTCGCTTCAACCGCCGCCGGCAGGCGCACCGGCTTCAGCATCAGCGCCGCGGCAAGGCCGATGGCTGCGGTTGCGGCAGCCGCAAAGAAGAGCGGCGTAAACGCATCCGAATAGAGCGAGGCGACGGCGGCCTGGGAGGTGGCGGGGAGTTCCGAGAGCATTTTCGGCGTCAGCTCCTCGATCTTGCCGACGCCGGGAATATCGACTGCGACACCTTTCAGACTCGATGACACGATGGCGCCATAGACCGAAATGGCAATGGCAGCACCACCCATGCGGGTCAGCGTCACCGCGCCGCTGGCAGCACCGATATCCGCCTTGGGAGCGGAATTCTGCACACCGATGATCGGCGCCTGCTGGCCGAGACCAACGGCGAAACCCTGCGCCAGCATCAGCAAGGCGATCAGGGGAAGCGGCGTTCCGGCATGCATCTGCGTGAAGAGCAGCATGGCGATGAGGTTGATGGAGAGACCCGCCACCGAGAAGGGCTTGTAGACGCCGGTGATCGAAATCAACCGTCCCGCCGAAAGCGAGCCCATGACGATGCCGCCGGTGACGGCGATGAAGAACAGGCCGGCATGGGAGGGCGAAAGCCCGGTCGTGGTTTGCAGGAACAGGGCATAATAATTGACCATGCCGATGCCGATGCCGCCGCTGGTCAGCGAAACGATCATCAACAGCGGAAAGGTACTGTCCTTGAAGAGACGCAACGGCACGACGGGTTCCGGCGCCCGGCGCTCCACCTGCACCCAGAGGAAAGCGGCAATGACGGCGAAGGCGATGATACCGAGGCTTGGGGCCGCGATCAGCGAACCGAACAATTCGCTGCTATCGGCCCAGAAGACCACGCTCGCAATGGTGGCCGCAAGCAGCACCGCACCGAGATAATCGATCTTCGGCTGGCGTGCAGGACGGCGATAGGGCAGCATCAGTGCCAGGCCTGCAATGACGATAATGCCGAGCGGCAGATTGATGAGGAAGATCGACCGCCAGCCGAAGAGATCGCTCATGGTGCCGCCAAGGATCGGGCCGACGCTGCCCGACGCCATGATGGTGAGGCTGGAATAGCTCTGGTAGCGGGCGCGTTCGCGCGGTTCGAACAAATCCGCATTGACGGAGAAGATCGATACCATGATGCCGCCGCCGCCAAGCCCCTGCAGAACGCGGGCCGCAATCAGCGAGTCCATCGACCATGCCAGGCCGCAGGCGAGCGAGCCGAGCGTGAAGATGACGACCGCCGCGATCATCACATATTTGCGCCCGAAGAGATCGCCGAGCTTGCCATAAACGGGCATGACCGCGCTGGTCGCCAGCAGATAGGCCGAGCCGATCCAGCCGAAACGCTCCAGCGCGCCGAACTCGCCGACGATGGTGGGAAGTGCTGTCGACACGATCTGGTTATCGAGGGTCGCCATGAACATGGCCAGCATCAGAAACAGAAAGACGATGAGCCTGCGCCGGTGATCCGACACAAGCGGCGCCACGGGGGCTGCGGACATATTCATGAAAAATCTCGTTGAGTTCCGGCACGTTTGCTGCGACAATTTGTGTGCTATCAGCACATATATGTCAATGGCAAGTTTTTGACATCTCTGCTATTCGCGCTAGATGTGATCGCAAACCGGCAAGGAAGGAACGGCAAAGCGTGGCGACTGAGGAAAACTGGAACGAGGATTTGCCCGAGGACATCAAGCGGATCGGCAATACGATGACGCGCATGCGCATCATGATTGGCCGCCGCATCATCGGCCGCATGGCGCTTGCCAAGCTCGCTCCAGGTCTTGAACTCTCGCATATCGACGTTCTCGATATTCTGCGCCGGGCGGAAGGCGATGTTACCGTGGGGGCGATTGCCGAGGGCATGCGCATCGATCCTTCCCGTGGCAGCCGGGTTGTGGCCGACATGGTGGGGCGCGGCCTGCTGAAACGCGGTGTTTCCCAGGAAGACGGCCGCCGCAGCATCGTCGAGATCACGCCGCTCGGCACCAGCCTTTTGCAGGAAATGCGCCGGACCAAGATGAGCGTCATCGAGGATGTGATGGATGGATGGCCGGCGGAAGATGTGGAGACATTCGCCCGCCTGTTCGAACGCTTCATCGACCGGTTCGAATATCGGCTGTCGCCGGATACGGACTTCTTCACGGATCAGAAAAAATCATAATTGGCCCGGGGGTCTGCAACTTCACTTTAAAGCGACGAAACCGTAACGTGCGGCGCATCGAACTGGTCAAGGGGTAACTTCGATGTTGACGATCTACGGTGTCTACCGTTCCCGTGCCACGCGCACGCTGTGGCTTGCGGGTGAACTGGGCATAGAATTCAGGCACGTACCTGTGATACAGGCCCGCCGCCTTGCCGATCCGCTGGCAGCGGATGCGCCGCTCAACACGCTGTCGCCCGCCTTTCTCGCCGTCAACCCGATGGGCACCATTCCCTGCATCGAGGATGACGGCATGGTGCTTTACGAATCCATGGCCATCAATCTTTACCTTGCCCGCAAATATGGCGGACCACTCGCGCCCGTCGATCTGAAGGAAGATGCGGCGATGCTGCAATGGTCCTTCTTCGCCGCCACCGAAATCGAGACCAATTCGCTGAAGATTTCCTCCGCCATCGCCGAAGGCCTGTCGGAAAGCGATAGCGGCAAGGCCGTGATCGATGTCGCCGCCCGCCTGCTGAAGCGCCCCTTCCGGGTGCTGGAGCAGCATCTTTCCAGCCATGACTATCTTGTCGGCGACCGTTTCACCGTGGCCGATCTCAACGCGGCGGAAATCGTTCGTTACGCACAGGGCCACAAGCCGCTGTTCGATGCCCATCCGGCGCTGAAATCCTGGCTGGATCGCTGCCAGGCCCGCACGGCGTTCAAGACGATGTGGGATACGCGCGCGGCCGAGGCGGCCTGAGCGGGAGAGCACTCCGCGATCTTGCTTTCTCCACCCTCATTCCTGTTCCCCGGAACAAGCCCGAGGATGTCACAGGAATCCAGCCGACGCGCGTCTGCGCGGCGGAAAGACTCCTTTCAGCCCAAGGACTTGGGCTGGCTGGATCCCTGTGACAAGCACAGGGATGAGGGAGCGCCACAAAACCGAGTTGGAGCCACTCAGCCCCTCTCGCCCGCGAGCGCCCGCTGCACCGCCGGCCGGTCGTTCATGCGGCGGAAGTGGTCGTGTACCCTAGGGAAGCGGGCAATATCCACACCATCGCTTTCCAGCCAGCCGGACATGACGAAAAGATAGGGATCGGCAACCGAATAGGCCGTGCCCAGAACCCATGGGCCGTGCAGCATGCCGTGTTCGATCAGCTCGAAGCACTCGCCCATGGTCTGCGGCACCTTGGCTTTCATATCCGCAAACGAGCTATCCTCATTCGCCCAGCGGCTGCCGCGCCGGCCATGCGCGTGGGCGACATGAACGGTGGAGGAAATGAAGGCATTGAAGGACTGCATCAGCGCAAATTCGAAGGGATCGTCGAGCGGCGCGAGTTTTTTCTCAGGCGCCATCTGGGCGATGAAGGCGAGGATGGCGGGCGTCTCCGTCAGCACGCCGCTTGCGGTGGCGAGTGCCGGCACGCGGCCCTTGGGATTGATCTTTAAAAATGCCTCGGAGCGTTGCTCACCCTCCGCGAAATTGACGCGGTGGGCCTTGTAAGGCAGGCCGGATTCCTCAAGCACGATATGGCTGGCGCGGGAGCAGGAACCGGGGGAGAAGAACAGTGTGAACATGGATATGCGACCTCCAAAGCAATGAAGCGCCCGCCTGTTCCTCATGCGGACGCCGGCCCTTGGCTGGCGGCCGTGAAATGGCCATGACGCGCAAGTGGCACGCCATCATCACGCCCGCCTTCGGCCGCGTCAAAGGTTTTATAGTGATTTACAGACCGACGACTCTGACATCGCCGACGTGAATGCCGTTCCAGTTGCGCATCTGCCGGTTCGCCATGCCGCTCAGCGCCTGCTGCTCGGCGCTGCCTTCATCGAAATAGCGGGCGAGCAATGCCGCGACCATGGCTTCCGCCGCACGCGTCGTGCCGTCTTCGCATTTCACCGCCATGGCAATGCCCTTTTCCGGCAGGGCGGCGACAAAAACGCCCTCCGCGCCGGTCTTTGCGAAGATTTTTCCCGGCGCGATATGCATCAGTTTCGTGCAGGCGCGGCCGGTGCCCGCCACGTAAAAGGGCTCCGCCATGCAGGCCTCGACGAGACGGCGCGAAGCTTTCGCACGGCCCGCTTCCAGCCCCCTGCCCGTCGCCATCTTCGCGAAACCATGCGCCAGCCCTTTGAGCGGTATGGCATAGGTGGGGATGGAGCAGCCATCCACGCCGCAATTGTCCTGACCAAGAGCAGCCCCCGTCAGACTTGCCATCGTCGCGCGGATTTCCCGCTGCAGCGGATGATCGTAACCGACATAACCCTTCGGTTCCGTGCCGGTATGGCAGCAGGCGCAGATGAAGCCGGAATGTTTGCCGGAGCAATTATTGTGAAGCGCCGTCGGCTTTTCCAGCGTGCGGGCCTGATGGATGATGGTTTTCTGATCGGAAGACCAATGCGCGCCGCATTCCAGCGTATCCACATCCCTGCCCGCCTTCGCAAGCATTGAAGCAGCAAGCTCCACATGCGCGTCCTCACCGGAATGCGAAGAGCAGGCGAGTGCGAGTTCGCGGTTGCCGAATTGATAGGCATCCGCAGCACCGCTTTCCACCAGCGGCAGCGCCTGCATGGCCTTGCAGGCGGAACGCGGGAAGATGCCGCGCTCGATATCACCGGCCGAAAACAGCACGCCGCCATCGCCGTCCACCACCACGGCAAGGCCATGATGGCGACTTTCCACGAGGTTGCCGCGGGTGATTTCGACGGTAACGGAATTGTTCATTTTCGCAGCCTCAAAAAATTCTGATTTCATGTGGTTGATACCGCAATTGATTTTTCGATGCACGGGGCTATCGGTGAAATTTGCAAAACGTCTGCTGCTGGCGATAACCGTTATCTACCTGCTACCCGCGCTGGCATCTGCCGGGCTGTGGGCCATGAAGGACCATCCGCGCGGCTGGAACGCCGCAAGATGGTCGTCATCCGGCATGCTGCCGGCCGCGTCCAGCAACGGCGAAGCCGCCATCTATGTCTTTTCCGCCATGACAGGCGGTTTCAAGGGCTCGGTCGCCAGCCATGCCTGGGTGGTGCTGAAAAAGCCCGGTGCCGCGAGCTATGACCGTTATGACAAGGTGGGCTGGGGCACGCCGATCCGCCACAATGGTTATGCGGCGGATGCCTACTGGTATTCCAACATGCCGCGCCAGGTTGTGGCCATTCACGGCGCGGAAGCGGAAAAACTGATCCCGAAGATCGAAAAGGCGATTGCCGATTACCCCTATGGCCGGCCCGGTGGCTACCGCATCTATCCCGGCCCCAACTCCAACACCTTCGTCGCCCATGTGCTGCGCAGCGTGCCGGAACTCGGCGTCGTGCTGCCGCCGGATGCGGTCGGTCGCGATTATCTGCCGGACGGCGCATTTTACCACATCGCCGATGACTGGAAGGATGCGAGCCTTTCGCTCGGCGGCCTGTTCGGCGTTTCGGCGGGTGCGCGCAGCGGTTTCGAGATCAATTTTCTCGGCCTCGTCGCCGGCATCGATTTCGGCCGGCCCGGCGTGAAGATACCGGGGCTGGGTTACTTCGGGGTGGCGGATATCCGAGCTTAAACGGTTACGTTTCGCTGGCCTGAGCGGCGCGCCGGGCGCGGATGCTCTGGGCGATGAAGACCCTGGACAGGCCGTGATAAAGCGGCTCGCGGGAGAAAAGCCGCGAGGTCAGATATCCCAGCATCGATGCGGCCATGATGGGCATGACGCCTTCATGATTGCCGGTCATTTCGAGGATGATGACGAAGGCCGTCATAGGCGCCTGCACCACGCCGGCAAAATAACCCGCCATGCCGACGATTGCGCCAAGGCCGATGCTGGTGCCGAGCAGGCTTGCCATGGTGCTGCCGAAACCCGCACCCACCGACAGCGACGGCGCGAAGATGCCGCCGGGAATGCCCGACATCATGGCAAGGAACGTCGCCGCCAGTTTTTCGATGAAGAAGAATGCCGGTGCGGCCTCGCCCTCGATTGCCGCGCGCGCCTGTTCGTAACCGGTTCCGAAGGTCGCGCCACCCGTTGCGATGCCGAGGACGGCGGAAGCAAGGCCGCAGGCGGCGGCGACCGCCAGCATCCGCTTCAGCGGCATGGTCTGCGCGAAGCGCCGGATGCGGGCAGACAGTCGCAAAGCCCCGGCGCTGAACAGCGCGCCAAACGCGCCGCCGCCGATGCCGCAGACCAGAACCAGCAGCCAGTCCATCGTCGTTTTCGCCATCACCGAACTGGTGCCGAAATAGGTATAGCTGCCGACCATCGCCAGCGAGGCGAGGCCGGACAGGATGACGGCGGTGAGAACGAGGCCATTGGCACGGGATTCATAGGTCTTGCTCATTTCCTCGATGGCGAAGACGATGCCCGCCAGCGGCGTATTGAAAGCCGCTGCGATGCCTGCCGCCGAGCCAGCGAGAATGAGACCCTTCGCCTGCGCCATGCCGCCCCAGCGGGCGGCCTGCAGCATGATCGAGGCGCCAACCTGAACGGTCGGGCCTTCACGGCCAATGGAAGCTCCGGACAAAAGCCCGGCCACCGTCAGCACCACCTTGCCGAAAGCGAGTTTCAGCGACAGAAGCCGCGAACGGTCCGCATCATCGCGCAGGTGCCGCGCGGCGATCGCCTGCGGAATGCCGCTGCCGCCAGCATTGGGGAAAACCGTGATCGCGAGCCAGGCACAGAGCGTGAAGCCGAGCGGCGTGATGATGAGCGGCAGCAGAAAGGCCCATTCACCCGACGAGGTTGCCGAAAAGAAAAGGTACTGGGCGCGATCGGCCGCCCAGGCGAAACCGACGCTGATAAGGCCGACGGCAATCGCGCCGATCCAGAAAACCGCCCTCGGCCTCCACACCCGCCACGAACCCCACACGACGCGGGAACGGCGGAGCATCTTCAGCTTTTTGTAGTCGACGGGCATGGCGGTCCAGATCGGTGATTTCGGTGGAGGCGGGTCGGACGGCCTTTTATCTGCCAGCCCACCCACCTTTGCAAGTTTTGCATTTGACTCTTTTCAAGAGGTGGGAGAAGATTCGCATCGCAAATGCGACGCATGGAGAGACGAGATGAAAACCGCAACATTGCCTTCACTGCGTGTTACCGCCGATTTTCGTGAAGCTGCAGAAAGTGTGCTGAAGGATGGTGAAACGCTGTCGTCCTTCGTTGAAAACTCTGTAAGGCGGGAAGTTGAAATCCGTAAATCGCAGGCGGAGTTCATTGCGCGTGGGCTGGCGTCACTTGAGGAATCCAAACGCACGGGGATTTTTTACTCGGCTGAGGAAGTGCATGCGGAATTGCGCGCTATGCTGGCGGCCAAAAAAGCAGAGCGCAACGGATGACATTCAAGCTCAGGTACACGATTGCAGCCAGAGCAGACATAACAAGACTATATAATTTTCTACTGGAGAAGGATTTTTCGACGGCGGAGAAAGCTGTCGATCGGATTATTGCCACCGTTGAAGGACTGAGTGAGTTTCCCTTCGCCTCACGCAAGGCACCTGGTGAGAACGCGCTCCTACGGGAACTGCTCATTCCGTTCGGATCCTCGGGTTACATCGTCCTCATTCAAATCGAAGATGCTGAAACGGTCTCCATCCTCGCAATCCGCCACCAGCGCGAGGACGATTACCATTGATCCTCACCGGTCGCTGACGGCCGCGCGTGGGTTCACCCACGGTTCCTGATTGGAACGCGGCAGCGGGGTTTTGCCGAGAATATGATCGGCCGCCTTTTCGCCGGTCATGATCGATGGGCCGTTGAGGTTGCCATAGGTCACATGCGGGAAGATCGAGCTGTCGGCGACCCGCAAACCCTCTACCCCGATCACCCGGCATTCGGGATCGACGACGGCCATCGGGTCGTCCCTGTCGCCCATCCGGCAGGTGCCGCAGGGGTGATAGGCGCTTTCCAGATGTTCCCGCAAAAAGGCGTCGATCTCATCGTCGCTCGCCACTTTTTCACCCGGCTGGATTTCCGGCCCGCGAAAATCGTCAAAGGCTTTCTGGCTGAAGATGTCACGCGTCAGGCGCACGCAATGGCGGAATTTTTCCCAGTCTTCCGGGTGGCTCATATAGTTGAAGCGGATGACGGGGTCGTCCTTCGGATCGGCCGAGCGGAGCGTGACGTTGCCGCGCGATTTCGACAGGTTGTAACCGACATGCACCTGAAAACCATGGCTTTTCGCCGCCGCCTTGCCGTCATAGGAAATGGCGACCGGCAGGAAATGATACTGGATATCAGGCTGCTTCAGACCGGGCGCGGAGCGCAGGAAAGCGCAGGCCTCGAACTGGTTGGAGGCACCGAGCCCGCCTTTCGACAGCAGCCATTGCGCACCCGCTACCCCCTGCCAGAACCACGGCAACCAGGAATAAAGCGACACCGGCTTGGTGGAGACCTGCTGGAAATAAAACTCCATATGGTCCTGAAGGTTCTCACCCACACCCGGGCGATCCGCCTTCACCTCGATGCCCATTTTTTGCAGATGGGCGGCAGGCCCGATGCCCGACAACATCAGCAGCTTCGGCGAATTGAAGGAGGATGCCGAGACGATGACCTCGCGATTGGCCGCGATCGTTTCCACCACGCCCTTGCGCTCGATCTCGACGCCAACCGCGCGGCCGTTCTCGATGACGACCTTGCGGGCGAAACCGTTGACCAGCGTGACATTGCCGCGCTTCAGCGCCGGTTTCAGATAGGCATTGGCGGCGGACCAGCGGCGGCCATTGTGGATGGTCTGCTCCATCAGGCCGAAACCCTCCTGCTTGGAGCCGTTATAATCATCCGTCAGCTCGAAGCCGGCCTCAGCGCCCGCCTGAATGAAGGCGTGGAACAGCGGATTGTTGACCGGGCCGCGCTGCACATGCAGCGGCCCATCCGTGCCGCGCCAGCCCTCCTCGCCGCCATGGCTGTGTTCCATGCGCTTGAAGTAGGGCAGCACATCCGCATAGGCCCAGCCATGCGCCCCAAGCTCTTCCCAGCGGTTGAAATCCTCGGCATGGCCGCGGACGTAAACAAGGCCGTTGATGGAGGACGAACCGCCGATGACTTTTCCGCGCGGCGCCGTAATCCTGCGGTTGTCGAGGTTCGGCTCGGGCTCGGAGAGATAACCCCAATTATAGCGCTTCATGCTCATCGGCCATGCGAGTGCGGCCGGCATCTGGATGAAGGGGCCGAAATCCGAACCGCCGGCCTCGATGACGATGACAGAATAACGACCGTCTTCCGACAGGCGGTAGGCAATGGCGGAACCTGCGGAACCCGAACCGACGATGACGTAATCTGCTTGCATGATCTGCTCTCTCCGATGAGCGTTGGTTCCGATTGATTGCTGGCGGGTGGGGCTTACCCCCCTCTGCCCTGCCGGGCATCTCCCCCTCAAGGGGGGAGATCATCAAGCGGCACTACCACCGCTTCATTCGCTGACATTGAGATGGGCGCGACCTCGCCGCAGATCGATCTCCCCCCTTGTGGGGGAGATGCCCGGCAGGGCAGAGGGGGGTGCGCCCCACGCACCACCCGTCAATAAGGCGCGTCCACCTTCCCCGTGCTCACATAAACCGTCTTCAACTCGCTATAATGCTCCAGCGCCGCCGCCGAATTCTCCCGCCCGAAGCCGGACTGCTTGGAGCCGCCGAAGGGGATTTCCACCGGGCAGAGATTATAGGTGTTGATCCACAACGTGCCCGCCTCCAACTGATCGACCACGCGATGGGCGCGGGCGAGATCGGCGGTGAAGACGCCGCCGGCCAGCCCGAATTCGGTGGCGTTGGCGCGGGCGAGAACCTCGTCCTCATCCTCGAAATCCAGCACGCACATGACCGGCCCGAAGATTTCCTCACGGGCGATGGTCATCCCGTCCGTTACATCCGCAAAAACGGTCGGCTGCACATAGGCGCCCTCACCCGAAACATTGTTGGGAATACCGCCGCCGGTCACCAGCGTCGCACCCTCCGCCTTGCCCTTTTCGATATAGGCAAGAACCTTCTCCTGCTGGGCCTTGGAGACCAGCGGGCCGAGATGGGTGGCGTAGTCGAGCGGATCGCCAAGGATCATCGCCTCGGTGCGGCGCTTCAGGTTTTCGAGGAAACGGTCCTTGGCCTTTTTCTGCACGAAAACCCGGGTGCCGTTGGAGCAGACCTGACCGGAGGAATAGAAGTTGCCGAGCATGGCCCCGCCGACAGCGCTTTCGATATCCGCATCGTCGAAGACGATCAGCGGCGACTTGCCGCCGAGTTCCATCGTCACATGCTTCAGATGCCCGGCAGCGGCAGCGGCCACCTTGCGGCCGGTCGGGACTGAGCCGGTAAGCGAGACCTTCGCCACATCCGGGTGATTGACGAGCAGCGGCCCGGTATCGCGATCACCCTGAATGACGTTGAACAGGCCCTTCGGCAGGCCGGCCTGGATGAGGATTTCGGCGATCTTCAAGGCGCCGAGCGGGGTGTTTTCCGAGGGCTTGAACACCATGGCATTGCCGGCGACCAGCGCGGGTGCCGCCTTCCAGCAGGCGATCTGCTGCGGATAGTTCCACGCGCCGATGCCGACGCAGACACCGAGCGGCACGCGCTTGGTATAGGCGAAATCGCCGCCAAGCGGGATGTAATCGCCGTTCAAAGCCGAAGGCGCGATGCCGCCGAAAAATTCGAAGGCATCCGCGCCTGATGTCGGGTCGGCGACGATGGTTTCCTGAATGGGCTTGCCGGTGTCCAGCGTTTCCAGCGTCGAAAGCGCATCGTTGCGCTCGCGCATGATATCGGCGGCGCGTTTGAGGATGCGCCCGCGCGCCATGGGGCTCATCGCCGCCCATTCCTTCTGGGCACGCCTGGCCGAGGCGATGGCGCGCTCGACGATGGCGGGCGTTGCCGCGTGCAGCCTTGCGATCACCTCGCCGGTGGCCGGGAAAATGCTTTCGAACGGCGTGCCGGCGGTGTCTTCGACATACACCCCGTCGATGAAATGCGAGGCTTTCGGCTGCGCCTTGAGCGTGGTCATGTCGAAGTCTCCTTAAAGAACGCGGATGGACGGCTTTTGGCGCTGTCCATCGGGAAAAGATTTGAGCTGCATGTCGAAATAATCCTCGACAAGCGCCGGTGCGGAGGCAAGGCCGAGCGGCGCCGAGCGCAGGCTGTGCCTGATATAAAGCCCGTCGATCAGGGCCGCGGCCCCTTCCGCGATGCGTGCGGCATCATCGGGCGGGCAAAGCCGGTTGAGGCTCGCCATGAGGTTGGATCTGAGGCGGCGGGAATAAAGTACGAGCAGACGCCGGGTTTCTTCCGAGCGCTGCGCCTCGACATAAAAGGCAAGCCATGCCGCCACCGTTTCGGGCGTGAACTGGTCGCTCTGGAAGGAGACATGCACGATGGCGCTCAGCCTTTCGCGCGGGCCGGAAGCGCGGGTCAAAGCCGCCACCGCATCGCGCCTGAGATCGCGCAGCAGGCTGCGGATGGTTTCCAGCAGAAGCTGCTGCTTGCTGCCGAAATAATGATGCGCGAGGGCCGCCGACACACCCGCTTCCCGGGCGATATCGGACATTGTCACATTCAGCGAACCATGGTGACCTATGGTGCGTAGCGCCGCATCCACCAGCGCCTTGCGGCGCAACGGCTCCATTCCGATTTTGGGCATAGGGGTCTCCTTGATGCCGGGCAAAATATTCTTGATTGATTGATCAATCAATAAAAAACGCGCCATTTTATGTCGCGGATCGGCCTCTTCGCGGCAGGGGAGAAAACTGAAGCGGTTTTCCCGTCTTCCGGCTCATGATCTGGATCAAATCTTCGACAGGCGCATTGCGCTACGGTGCAATCGTGATAGCGTTACCCCGACCATTCAGGGAGACAGCGACATGACGCAGAGTCTCAATGCATCTGGATTTTCACCGCTGAAAGCAAAGTGGGGCTGGCTGCTCGCCCTTGGCCTCGTTCTCCTGGCCTTTGGCATCATCGCGCTCGGCAATATTCTGGTCGCCACCGTCGCCTCGGTCTTTTATGTCGGCGTCATGATGTTGATGGGCGGGGTGCTGCAGCTTTTTCATGCCTTTCAGGTGAAGGGCTGGGAAAGCGCGCTGTTCTGGACACTGAGCGGCCTGCTTTACGCCATTGCCGGCGTCATCGCTTTCCAGAACCCCGATCTGACGGCGGCCGTGCTGACCTTGCTGATGGCAATTTCGCTCATTGTCGCCGGCATTTTCCGCCTCGTCGTCGGCTTCCGGCTGAAACCGGCGACGGGCTGGGGCTGGGTTGCCGTGGCGGGTGCGGTGACGGCGCTGGCGGGTCTGGTGATTGCCGCCGGCTGGCCGGTCAACAGCCTCTGGGTGCTGGGCCTGTTTCTGGCGATAGACCTTATCATGCAGGGTTTTGCAACGATCGCTCTGGCCATGGCCATGCGTGGATAGGGGGAGTGTGCGGCCCCCGTATCGGATCCATGCCGATCGGGGAAAAACTAAACCCCTATATACTGCAAATTGGGTATGGAACGCGTTTCGTGGTAAGATAAGCAATGATACCAATTTCGCTGGGTGCGGCGCCCAGACGAAAGCTCTTAAAAACGACCGCCCATAAAAGACCGCCCCCGCCCCGTCCGTGAAACGGGCATTCATCGGGTTCGCGTGGCGGCCATGGAAAGAAGGGAGTGATATCATGCCAATGGTGACAGTATCGATTTCCCCGGAGCAGGCAGCAAGAATGCGCGAAGCCGTGAATTGCGGCGCTTACGCATCCGGCAGCGAGGTCGTCAGGGCAGCGCTGAGACTATGGGCGGCCTCTGCCGAACATGGCGTGGGCGCGAAGTCCACGGAGCCTGTCGAAGCGGACCGGGAACGCATGAACGTTGCGGAACTTTATGCCGCACATACCGGGCATATCCGCCGGGCATAAGGCCCGGCGCAAACAACCCTGCATGCTGATAGGGTTGTAACAAAACGTTCATCAAAGCTTCACAGTCGTGAAAGCTTTTGTTGACCTGTCATCTGCGATTGTTCACCGCAAAAGAGACGGGTTCCTGATGGCGCATTCCATTACGGCGCGCCACAAAAAGGACCGGCAATAGCGGAGAACAGAGATGCAGGCCGTCACCCTGGAGAACGATGTCGTCAGGCGTTTTGCCTCCGGGCACATGTTTCCCATGGCGAAGCTTGTGCTCGAAACGGCGTTTCAGCCGATTGTCGAGGCGACGACGGGCACGATCTTCGGTTATGAATCGCTGATGCGCGGCCATGACCGGCTCGGTTTTTCCAATCCGCTGGCGCTTCTCGACCAGGCTGCCGCGGATGGCGAGTTGAAGGCCTTCGAGCAGATGCTGGCGAGCCGGGCGCTGGCGAAATTCTCCACCCTGCCCGACTTTTCCTCCGCCACGCTTTTCCTCAATCTGGATGTGCGGCTGATCCCGCATGGCGACGCCATTCTCGACAAACTCGTCGGCCATCTGGCGCGGGCGGGCATTCCGGCCTCTTCCATCTGCTTTGAACTTTCCGAACGTTTCGACAATACCAGCGTGCCGGAATTCACGGCGCTGATCGCCCGCATGCGCAAGGAAGGTTTCAAGCTGGCGATTGACGATTTCGGCGCCGGGCATGGCGAGATGAAGCTGCTCTGCGATTTCCCGCTGGATTACCTGAAGATCGACCGGCATTTCATCACCGGCGTCGACCAATTGCCGCGCAAGCAGCATCTTGTGCGCAACATCGTCAACATCGCCCATGTTCTCGGTGTGCGGGTCATTGCGGAAGGCATCGAAACGGAAGCGGAATTCCTGACCTGCCGCGAATTCGGCGTCGATCTGGTGCAGGGCTGGCTGATCGCGAGGCCCACGGTCTTCACCAGCGAATTGCCGGAGAGCTTTCCCCACATCAACCGCATCGGCGTGGCGCGGCGCAGCAGCCAGACGCTGGATGAAATTCTCATCCGCCGGGAAATAGAGCGCCTTCCGACCGTCTTCGAGCATGACAGCGTCGACAGCGTCTTCGAACTTTTCCGCCGAAATCCGCAGCAGGCGTTTTTCCCGGTTCTCAACGCCAATGGCGAACCGCGCGGCGTCATCAACGAATATCATCTCAAGGAATATATCTATCGGCCCTTCGGCCGCGATCTGCTCAAGAACAAGATCTATGAGCGCACCATTGCCCATTTCGTCGATCCCGCCCCGATTGTCGGTCTCGATGCGGATGCCGACCAGCTGATGAACATGTTTGCCAGCATGGGCGGCAGCGCCTGCATCATCCTGACCGAAAACATGCGTTACGCCGGCATCGTCTCGGCCGCTTCGCTGATCAAGGTCATCAATGAAAAACAGCTCAAGATGGCGCAGGACCAGAACCCGCTGACGGCGCTGCCCGGCAACCGCGCGATTGGCGGCTTCATTGCCGACCGCTGCAGCGATGGCGATGAGACGCGTTTCTTCTGCTATTGCGACTTCGATAATTTCAAACCCTTCAACGACAAATACGGCTTCAACGCCGGCGATCACGCCATCACCCTGTTTTCGGCGCTGATGCGCCGTTATTTCTTTGCCGGTGACTGCTTCCTCGGCCATATCGGTGGCGACGATTTCTTCATCGGCGTACGCGACTGGACGGTGGAAGAACTGACGGAAATCCTGGAGCGGCTGCTCAGCGATTTTCACGACGATGTCGCCGAACTCTATTCGGATGAGGACCGCGCCGCCGGATGCATGAAAGGCCAGGACCGCCACGGCAATGAGCGGGACTTCGCGCTGTTGCGCTGCTCCATCGGTGTCCTCACCCTGCCGAAGGGGCTGATCATCGCCAATCCCGAGCGGATCGGCAGCGAGATCGCCGGTGTGAAGGCGGCTGCGAAGGAAAATGAAGGCGGTCTCGTCGTGCGGGTCTTCGGCGAGACAAATTGACACCAGTGACAAACGGCCTCCTTCCCTAAGCAGCGCATCTGACCTACATCTTCAGGCGACGCCGACACGTGAGGAGTTGCCCCTGACCATGCCAGACACCAAGATCCTGCCCGAACAAATGCGCTTCATCGACCTTCCCTCGCATGGCGGTCCGGAGGTGATGCGCCTTTCGCAAACGCCTTTGCCGAAGCCCGCGAAAGGCGAGATTCTGGTGAAGGTCGAGGCGGCGGGCGTCAACCGCCCCGATGTCGCGCAGCGGCAGGGCACCTATCCGCCGCCAAGGGATGCAAGCCCGATCCTCGGCCTCGAAATCGCCGGCGAGGTGGTTGCGCTGGGCGAAGGCGTGGATGAATTCAAATTGGGCGACCAGGTCTGCGCGCTCGCCAATGGCGGCGGTTATGCGCAATATTGCACCGTGCCGGCCGGGCAGGCCCTGCCCTTCCCCAAGGGATACGACGCCGTCAAAGCCGCCGCTTTGCCGGAAACCTTCTTCACCGTCTGGGCCAATCTCTTCCAGATGGCGGGCCTCACCGAAGGCGAAAGCGTGCTCATCCACGGCGGCACCAGCGGCATCGGCACGACGGCGATCCAGCTTGCCAAAGCCTTTGGCGCGGAAGTCTATGCCACGGCGGGCTCAGCGGAAAAATGCGAGGCCTGCGTGAAGCTCGGCGCCAAGCGCGCGATCAATTACCGCGAGGAGGATTTCGCCACCGTCATCAAGACCGAAACCGGCGGCAAGGGTGTGGATGTGGTTCTCGACATGATCGGTGCGGCCTATTTCGAAAAGAACCTTGCGGCACTCGCCAAGGACGGTTGCCTGTCGATCATCGCCTTTCTGGGCGGAGCCGTGGCCGAGAAGGTCAACCTCACCCCCATCATGGTCAAACGCCTCACCGTCACCGGCTCCACCATGCGCCCCCGCACGGCGGACGAAAAACGCGCCATCCGCGACGATCTTGTCGAACAGGTCTGGCCGCTGATCGAAAGCGGTCAGCTCGCACCGGTTATCAACCGGGTCTTCACGCTGGATGAGGTCGTGGAGGCCCATCGGCTGATGGAAAGCAGCAATCATATCGGCAAGATCGTGATGCGGGTGGCGTGACGTCCTGAGCGGGATCGTTGTTTTCATTGACAACACACTAAACTGTTGTCAAAAATAACAACATGAAGGCTATTCTGCTCGAAAAGACGCGCAAAGTGATCGACGAGACGGCCTTCTTCGAGGTCGTGCTGTGGCATTTGCCCGAGCCTGTTCCCGGAAGTCTCCACCCGTTCAAATATCGGCTGGCGCTGGTGATCAAAGGGGAATGCGTTCTGCGTTATGACAATGAACGCGGCAAAGGCGATCATCGTCATATGGGCGGGCGTGAAGACACCATCACCTTCACCACGCTCGAAGCCCTGTTCGACGCGTTTCAGGCGGATATGGAAAGGATTTTGTCATGACCGTACTCACCGTCCGTCTCAGCACGATCAAGGATATCAAGAATCGCTTTATTGCAGCCGGCAGTCTGGCAATGTCCGGAAAGCCGGTGGAGGCGAAACCATCCGTCGAATTTTCAAGTTATGAGGACCTGCACCGCATTCTCGCGCCGCTTCGCCTTGCCGTCGTCAAGGCTCTCGCTGGACAGGGGCCGCTTTCGATCCGAGAGGTTGCCCGTCGGGTCGGGCGGGATGTGCAGGCGGTTCACCGCGATGTAACGACGCTTCTCCACGCCGGCATTATCGACCGGAACGAGGCCGGCATCGTGTTCTCCTATGACAGCATTCACTTCGAATTCGACGTAACGGCCGCAGATGCGGCATAGGTGCCGGACGTCCGTTAAAAGTAATCCCTCTTGCATTACTGACGAATCGTACTACCTTCTAGTTATGTTCAACGTATCGGAAGGAGGTGATCCAATGTCTAGTGAGATTTCGGTCTCTGGTGCAGGCAATGGAAAGGGTGGTTTTGCGACGGGGCAGCCCTCGGCGTAAACAGCCTTACCTTCGGAACGTTGAGAAACAGTCCCGGGTCTGTAAACAGGACCAAACTCATGGAAGGGTCGCCTCTGGCGGCCCTTTTCCGTTTTTGCGTATTGCTTCGACTATTGGGGAAATCTGCGCCTCGAGTGCCGGTGCGGCTCTCCCGCGATGAGAAGAACTTCTTTCAGCCCAAGTCCTTGGGCTGGCTGGATAACGGCGCGAGGCCGGTATGACGGAGAACTGAAGCACGGCGCATGAATCAGATCACAGTTCACCACAGTTGAAAATCATCGAGTGTGCTGGGTGTCGTTACCCCCCTCTGTCCTGCCGGACATCTCCCCCTCAAGGGGGGAGATCGGCAAGAGGCTTTCTCGCCACTTCTTTCTCGACCGTCGAGAGATGCGAGACCTCGCCACGGAACGATCTCCCCCCTTGAGGGGGAGATGTCCGGCAGGACAGAGGGGGGTAACGACACCCAGCACACTCGATGATTTTCAACTGTGGTGTACTGTGGAATCAGATTAAACGTGACGCGCGTTAGAGAGCGACAAATCATTGACCGTCAATTGCGGTCACGTCTCCCCTACTTCTTCCCGAACACTTTCCACCGCGTCGGCCTGAACCGCAGTTCCGCGCCCACGGAAACGGCGGCGTTGAGCGGCACCTCGATTTCGAGATGATAGGGTTCATGGCCGTTATTGGCGATGTCGATTTCGGCGATGCGGGTGCCCGCGAGGCGGCGACAGGTGGTGACCTTGCCGTAAAGCGCGTCCTTCTCCTGGGTCAACACCACATCTTCCGGACGGAAGAAAAGCTCGCCCTCGCCAGAACCGCTTTCATCGATGCCGATGCTCTCGCCCTGAAACAGCACGTGGCCGTCGCGGATCGTCACCGGCAGGCTGGAGGATTCGCCGATGAAGGAGAAAACGAAGGGGGAGTTGGGCGTGTCGTAGACATCGTCCGCCGTGCCGACCTGCTCGATCTTGCCCTGGCTCATGACGACGACCCGGTCGGCCAGTTCCAGCGCCTCTTCCTGATCGTGGGTAACGAAGACGGTGGTGTGGCCGGTGCGGTCGTGGAATTCGCGCAGCCAGCGGCGCAGTTCCTTGCGCACCTTGGCGTCCAGCGCGCCGAAGGGTTCATCGAGAAGCAGCACTTTCGGCTCGATGGCGACGGCGCGGGCAAGCGCCACGCGCTGGCGCTGGCCGCCGGAAAGCTGTGTGGGATAACGTTTTTCAAGCCCGGTCAGATGCACCATATCGAGAAGTTCGGACACGCGCCTGCGGATTTCCGCCTTTGGCGGCCGTTTGCCGGCGGGGCGCACCTTCAGCCCGAAGGCGATATTGTCGGCCACCGTCATGTGGCGGAACAAAGCGTAGTGCTGGAACACGAAACCGACATTGCGCTCCTGCACCGTGCGGTGCGAGGCATCCTCGTTGCCGAAGAAAATCTGGCCGGTCGTCGGCTGCTCGAGACCGGCGATGAGACGCAGCAGCGTCGTCTTGCCGGAACCGGAAGGACCGAGCAGCGCGATCAGCTCGCCGGAACGAATGTCGAGCGACACGTCGTTCAGCGCCGGAAAGCGGTCGAACTGCTTGGTGATGCCGGAAACTTTCACTTCCATGAAGATGCCTTTCAATGCTTGCCGGCTGCGTTGCCCGCGCCAAAGCGTATTTCGAGAATGGTTTTGAGAATGAGCGTCACGAGCGCCAGACCGGCGAGCAGCGTCGCCACCGCAAAGGCCGCGCCCATATTGTACTCATTGTAGAGTATCTCGACATGCAGCGGCATGGTGTTGGTTTCGCCGCGAATATGGCCCGAGACCACCGAGACGGCGCCGAACTCGCCCATGGCGCGGGCGTTGCAGAGCAGCACCCCGTAAAGCAGGCCCCATTTGATATTCGGCAGCGTGACATACCAGAAGGTCTGCCAGCCCGAAGCACCGAGCGAAATCGCCGCCTCCTCGTCGCCATTGCCCTGATCCTGCATCAGCGGGATCAGTTCGCGCGCGACAAAGGGAAAGGTGACGAAGATGGTGGCGAGCACGATGCCCGGCACGGCGAAGAGGATCTCGATGCCGTAGCTCTTCAGCCATGGCCCGAGCACGCTGTGGGATGAGAACAGGATGACATAAACCAGGCCCGAAATGACCGGCGAGATCGAGAACGGCAGGTCGATCAGCGTGATCAGGAAGGCCTTGCCCTTGAACTCGAATTTCGCGATCGCCCAGGCGGCCGCGACCCCGAAGATGAGGTTGAGCGGCACGGAAATGGCGGCGACGAGCAGCGTGAGGCGGATGGCGGAGAGCGCATCGGGTTCGACGATTGCCTCCCAGAAGGCGTCTGCGCCCTTGCGGAAAGCTTCGAAGAACACCGAGACCAGCGGCAACACGAGGAAGGCCGCAAGAAACAGAAAGGCGACGGCGATCAGCGCCAGTCGCGCAGGCAGGCTTTCGCTGGCGGGATCGCGGAACGGCCGGGGCGAGGTGCGGGAAGCGGTTTCAGACATAACCGTACCTCTTGCGGCTCCAGGCCTGAATGAGATTGATGAGGAACAGCATGGCAAACGAGATGATCAGCATGATGGTGGCGATGCCGGTCGCGGCCGCATAGTTGAACTCCTCCAGCCGGATGACGATGAGGAGCGGTGCGATTTCCGAGACGTAAGGGATATTGCCGGCGATGAAGATGACCGAGCCATATTCCCCGACACCGCGTGCGAAGGCGAGCGCGAAACCCGTGAGGATCGCGGGTGTCAGGCTCGGCAGCAGAACGCGGGTGATGGTCTGGAAACGGTTGGCGCCGAGCGTCGCCGCCACTTCTTCAACCTGCCGGTCGATTTCCTCCATGACCGGCTGCACCGTGCGCACCACGAAGGGCAGGCCGATGAAGATCAGCGCGATGACGATGCCGGTCGGCGTGAAGGCGATCTTGATGCCGAAGGGTTCGAACAGCGAACCGACCCAGCCGCGATTGGCGTAAAGCGTGGTGAGCGCGATACCGGCCACCGCCGTCGGCAGGGCAAAGGGCAGATCGACGATGGCATCGACGAAGCGGCGACCGGGAAAACGGTAACGTGTCAGCACCCAGGCGACGATGACGCCGAAAACCGCGTTGACCAGCGCGGCGAGAAAAGCCGTGCCGAAGCTGACGCGCAGCGCATTCAGCGTGCGGCTATCCGTGGCAATCGCAATGAAATCTGAAAAACCCAGTTTCGCCGTGGACCAGATGAGGCCGCCCAGCGGAATAAGAATGATGAGAAACAGATAGGTCACTGTGTAACCAAGCGTCAGGCCGAAGCCCGGTATGACGCTCGACTGCCGCCATTTCCACCTGTTTCCGGATGTATTATTGCTCATCAAGGCTCCGGATAATCTTTAGTTTGGCGCATTTCCGGACAGGAAACCGGGGTCCGCTTTTCCTGGAAATGCTCTCTGGGAGCCGGTGTTCCCCGGCGTTTATTATAAAGGATCGACCGGCACGGTGTCCGGTCGATCGGTTTTTGTTTTCTGTTGTCCGTGCGGACGCGGGCGATCTCTTTTCAGCCCATCATCCGCTTACTTTGCGGGCTTGTAAATCTGGTCGAAGATGCCGCCGTCACCAAAATGTTCAGGCTGCGCCTTGGCCCAACCGCCAAACTGCGGGTCGTCAATGGTGACGAGCTTGATGTCAGGCAGCTGCTTGAGCAGATCCTTGGAAACCACGGCCGGGTTGGACGGGCGGTAGAAGTGCTTCGCCGCAATATTCTGGCCCTCGTCGGAATAGAGATATTGCAGATAGGCTTCCGCCGCCTTGCGGGTGCCCTTGGCGTCGACATTGGCATCGACAACGGCGACCGGCGGTTCGGCGAGGATCGAGATCGGCGGCACGACGATATCGAAGGCGTCAGCGCCGAATTCCTGACCGGCGAGATAGGCTTCGTTTTCCCAGGCCAGCAGCACGTCGCCGATCTGGCGCTGTGCGAATGTGACCGTGGAGCCACGGGCGCCGGTGTCGAGAACCGGGGCGCGCTTGTAGAGCTCGCCGACATAGGCCTTGATCTTGTCCTTGTCGCCCTTGAACTCTTCATTTGCCCAGGCCCAGGCTGCCAGATAGTTCCAGCGGGCACCGCCGGAGGTCTTGGGGTTCGGCGTCACGATCTGCACGTCGCCCTTCACCAGATCGCCCCAGTTATGGATGCCCTTCGGGTTACCCTTGCGCACCAGGAAAACGATGGTGGAGGTGTAAGGCGAGGAATTGTGCGGCAGACGGGTGCGCCAGTCCTTGTTGATCTTGCCGGAATTCTGGACGATGGCGTCGATATCGCTCTGCAATGCGAGCGTCACGACGTCGGCTTCCAGACCGTCGATGACGGAGCGCGCCTGCTTGCCGGAACCGCCGTGCGACTGCTGGATGGTGACGTCTTCACCGGTATCGGCCTTCCACTTCTTGGCGAAGGCCTCGTTGAAATCCTTGTAGAGCTCACGGGTCGGATCGTAGGAGACATTGAGAAGCTTGGTTTCCGCGAAAGCCGAACCCACGCCCCCCAATGTCAAAGAAAGGCCGAGAGCGACAGCGCTCAAACCGGACAGAAACTTGGACATCGGTATTCCCTCCTGATGAAGATGGCTTAACTCTACCGGTTGAGTAGAGTTGGTCAATGAGGCCGAATACGATCGAAAAAGTGTTTCCCGAGAGCGTTTCCCGGGGCAACAAATACAGCGCAGCATAAGCGAAAGGCGCAACAAGCGTCGTGTAAAACTTTGCTGAATGCAAAAGCGTTTCACATTTTTGACGATTTTTTGCCTCGATGACGAAAAATATTATGGGGTTTTAGACGATTTTTTCGTTTGGGGGACGCAGGGCGACAGCTAAGGGCTCTTCCGCCTGTTTCGTTGTTTGAGCATTCACCACTGCGAAACTCGTGTCACAAGTTGCAGGACCATGTGCCGACAGGCAGGTATGCCCTCTCCCCCGGTCATCCTCGGGCTTGACCCGAGGATCCACAACCCAGTCTGACCATGCACCCTCGGGTCAAGCCCGAGGATGACGGTGGAGTCCTGGGTGGAGGTCGTGGATGGTGCGGTGCTACGCCGTCAAAAGCTCGGGCACTTCGACACCGGCCACCGCATCGGCAATGGTGGTGTTGAAAAGGATGTTGCGCGTCGCATCGGCCACGCGGGCAAAGACGTGGCGGATCTCGCACTGCTTCTCGCCGTCACAATCCTCGCAGCGGCGATAGGCGGTCTGCGACAGGCAGGGCAAGGGGGCGAGCGGCCCGTCGATGAGGCGCAGCACCTCGCCGAAGGTGATGTCCGAAGCCGGGCGCGCCAGAAGATAGCCGCCCTGCTTGCCGCGCCGGCTTTCGACGATCCGCTCCTTCTTCATTTCGAGAAGAATCTGCTCCAGAAATTTTTTCGGAATGGCCTGTTCGCGGGCAATGTCGGAAATCTGCACAGGACAGCCGCCGTCGGCCTTTGCCAGCGAAAGAAGCGCCCTCAGCGCGTATTTTGCCTTCTGCGAAATCATCGTAAAACCAGTAGACCACAAGCCCGGGAACCCGGCAATTCCGGCTTAGCGCAGAAGTTGTCACAATTCAAATCCAAGCTGCAAAGAAGGTGAACGGGTATCTTTTGCTCATACTACGCGCGCGAGAGGCATTTTTGCTCTCAAGTGCAGCGCACAAAGACTGTCATTTCTGTTCCCATAGCCGGATTTCAACAATAATCGGCCATGGAAATCCCGGACGTGACAATGACGATCAATTCAGCAAATGCCTCTGCCGATGCCGCTTCCCTCGACGCCACGCTTGCCGGGCTCGATCTGGCGGGTCGGCTTTCGTTTGTCGCCGGCCTTGGCGGGCGGGCGGTCTTCACCACCAGCCTCGGCATCGAGGATCAGGTCATCACCGCCGCCATCGGCACACATCGCCTGCCGATCGACGTCGTGACGCTGGAGACGGGCCGGCTGTTCAAGGAAACCGTCGATCTCATCGATGAAACCGAAGACCGTTTCGGCATTGAAATTCGCCGCTTCCGCCCGGAGCAGGACGATATCGACGCCTATGCCGCAAAATACGGCCTGAACGGTTTTTACGAGAGTGTCGAAGCCCGTCACGCCTGCTGTCATGTCAGAAAGCTGATCCCGCTCGGCAAGGCGCTGGAGGGTGCAGCTTTCTGGATCACCGGGCTCCGTCGCGGCCAGTCGGGCAATCGCGCCACGACGCCGTTTGCCGAGTTCGATGCGGAGCGCAATCTCATCAAGATCAATCCTTTGGCTGACTGGGATATCGACCTCATCCGGGCGCATGTCGCCCAAGAGAACATTCCCGTCAATCCGTTGCATCAGCGCGGTTACCCCTCCATCGGCTGCGAGCCGTGTACGCGCGCCATCAAGCCCGGTGAGCCTGAGCGCGCCGGACGATGGTGGTGGGAAAACGACGAGAAGCGCGAATGCGGTCTTCACGTCGCCGGTGCGGAGCAGACATCCGCCGTTTCCGCCATCCCGCAACGATAATCATTCAGTACATTCCCGGAGTTCACAATGTCCAACGCAGTCCACGAGACGGACAGCAAGAATACTGTCGCATCCAAGCCGCCGCTCGATCCCCATCTTAAGGCGCTTGAAAACGAAGCCATTCACATCTTCCGCGAAGTCGCCGCCGAATTCGACAAGCCCGTGATGCTCTATTCCATCGGCAAGGATTCGTCCGTGCTGCTGCACCTGGCGCGCAAGGCGTTTTTCCCCGGCCGCATTCCCTTCCCGCTGCTGCATGTCAACACCGGCTGGAAGTTCAAGGAAATGATCGAGTTCCGCGACAATATCGTTAGGGAATACGATCTCGACCTGATTTCCTACACCAACCCGCGCGGTGCGAGCGAAAACGTCACGCCCTTCACCCATGGTTCGGCGCTTTACACCGACATCATGAAGACCGAAGCGCTGCGCCAGGCGCTCGACGCCGGCCAGTTCGATGCGGCCTTCGGCGGCGCACGGCGCGACGAAGAGGCGAGCCGCGCCAAGGAGCGCATCTACTCCTTCCGCACGCCCGATCATAAATGGGACCCGCGCAACCAGCGCCCGGAACTGTGGAACATCTATAACGGCATGGTCCGCAAGGGTGAAAGCGTACGCGCCTTCCCGCTCTCCAACTGGACCGAAGTGGATATCTGGCGTTACATCGAGGCGGAAAACATTCCGCTGGTGCCGCTCTATTACGCCGCCGAGCGCCCCTATGTCGAACGCGACGGCATGATGATCCTTGCCGAAGACGAGCGGCTGGAACTGTTGCCCGGCGAAGAGATCAAGCACGGCTCGATCCGCTTCCGCACGCTCGGCTGCTTCCCGCTGACCGGCGCGATCCGTTCCGAGGCGGCGACGCTTCAGGAGGTCATCGCCGAGCTGGAAATCGCCACCGTTTCCGAACGGCAGGGCCGCGCGATTGACCGCGACCAGTCCGGCTCGATGGAGAAAAAGAAGCGCGAGGGGTATTTCTGATGAGCGCTGCCGCCGCCAACACCCCCTCCTCTTCCGCCACCATCCTGCCCTTCGCCGAACATTCGAAGGCGACGCGCGATACGCGTCCGCTCCGCCTCATCACCTGCGGCAGCGTCGATGACGGCAAATCGACCCTGATCGGCCGTCTTCTCTGGGACACCAAGGCCGTCAAGGAAGACCAGGCCGCCACCCTGCATCGCGACAGCGGCAAGCAGAACGATCTCGGCCTGCCCGATTTCGCGTTGCTGCTCGACGGTCTGCAGGCGGAGCGCGAACAGGGCATCACCATCGATGTCGCCTATCGTTATTTCGCCACCGACCGGCGCGCCTTCATCGTCGCCGACACGCCCGGCCACGAGCAATATACCCGCAATATGGCGACCGGCGCTTCCACGGCCGATCTCGCCGTGCTGCTGGTCGATGCGCGAACCGGCATTCTGGAACAGACGCGCCGCCACGCCACCATCGCCGCGCTGATGGGCATCCGGCAATTCGTGCTGGCGGTGAACAAGATCGACCTGACGAACTACGACAAGGCCGGTTTTGAACTGATCGCCCACGAGTTCCGCGATTTCGCCTCCGATCTCGGCATCAAGCAGATCACCGCCATTCCGATGTCGGCGCTGAAGGGTGAAAACGTCGTGCTGTCAGGCAAGGCCTCCATGCCCTGGTACGAAGGCCCGACACTGGTGGAGACGCTGGAGCTTGCCACCGTCCGCTCCACGCAGTCCGGCGGCTTCCGCCTGCCGGTGCAGCGTGTCTCGCGTCCCGGCGAAAGTTTTCGCGGTTATCAGGGCACGGTTGCCGGCGGTTCGGTTAAGCCGGGCGACAGCGTTGTCGTCCTGCCTTCAGGCATGGTCGCCAATGTCAAGCAGATCGTCACCTTCGATCTGGTGCGCAATGCCGCCGTGGCGGGCGATGCCGTCACGCTCGTGCTCGACCGTCAGGTGGATGTTTCGCGCGGCGACATGATCGTCTCCATCGAGGCGCAGCCGCTCACGGGACTTGCCTTCGATGCACAGATCGTCGCCCTGCAGCCGGGCGGCATCGAGGCCGGCAAGCGCTATTGGCTCAAAAGCGGCAGCCGCCGCCAGCGCGTCAGCGTCCAGCCCGTCAGCCAGCTGAACCTGAAGGAAGGCGAATGGCAGGCGCATGAGACATCGCTGCCGATGAACGCCATCGGCAAGGTGCGCCTCTCTTTCGACGAGACGGCGATCTTCGATCCCTATGAACAGAACCGCGCGACCGGTTCCTTCATCCTGATCGACCCCGACACCAACAATACGGTGGCGGGCGGCATGATATCGGCCAAGCGCAGCACGGGTGCGACAGAGGAACAGGGCGACCGCGTCATCCTCTCCCTGCCCGCCGCTCTTGCCGAAAAGCTGCTGGCCGGAGAACTGCTTGCCAAACACCGCGACGAGATCGACATCCGCCGGACGGATGCTGCGACAGCCTCGCGGCTCATCGGCGATCTCGACTGAAAATGCCGGCATGAACGACAAAAGGCGACCACGATGTGGTCGCCTTTTTTGTTTGGGCCTGTCGTCAGAGACGACTTAGAACACGAACATATAAAGCAGAATGATCACGAAGATCGGAACGCCCATAGCCCACAATGCAATACCCTTCAGCATGTTATCCTCCATCGTTGTTATGGATAGATAACGGCTGAGCGCGCTTTCCGATCCATCCCGTCCCTGATTTTTACGGGTTGTTTCTCGGCCCCGCGGAAAGCGATTTGTTCATTTGACGTTCATGCGCAAAAGGCGAATTTGCATGCGGTCGCTCCGCCAAGCGATCCAACAGAGGCTCGTTGTTCGAGAGAACAGCGGGCCTCTTTTCTGCTCGCGATAAATTGATCGTCACGACGCCCCCGGAAATTCGGGACTAAGGGCGGTGACGGGTAACTTCTTAGGTTGTGGATCGGATTTGACGCTTTTAAGACGTCGGATGTCGCGCGTCCCCTGAAACAAGGCCGCGACATTGAGGCCTGGCGCTTGGCGGAGCGACGGGCCTCTTTCCTTTAAGGTGACGGGCGTCGTCATTTAGCGGTCACTGAAACGGATTTATTCGCCTGTATGGACGGATTTCCAGCCGCGAAGGGGCATCCGATCCAATCGGACGAGGTTTCAAACCGTCCGGTTTCGGTACGAGACTTTGATTTCAGGGATTTTCGGGATAATTTACAAGCCACTGTTTTCGTTGGCTTCAAGCTGGTCGGAGTGAGAGGATTCGAACCTCCGACCCCCACGTCCCGAACGTGGTGCGCTACCAGACTGCGCTACACTCCGTGACCAGCGGCGCTTCTATAGACCAGCCTCCGGCATTCGACAAGCGGCTTATTGCATTTTTTATGACAAGTTTTTTCCATCTGTTGAAACAACCCTGCCAAGCGCCTGTGGCACCGGCTGGAAGGCCTCAAAACGTTACAAAAAAGCAATTGTGGCAGGAAATTTTCATCGGGCCGCACACCTCCCCTGCCCGCCGTCTCCAAATCTGCTAGGGGAACGGAATGACCGGCGGAAAGCCGGACACGGCACAAAGGACATTTCACCATGCTATCTCGCAGCGTAACGCTCGCAGCGTTTGCCATTGCGCTCTCGGCCTGCACCACTTCCACGGGCGGCTCCACTCCCTCATTTACCCAGAAGAGCCCCGTTGAGACCCGCTGGGTCGGCCAGTCCGCAGGCATTTTCTTCGCAAAATTCGGCCCGCCGCTGAGCGATACGGAAACCGGCAGCTCCACCGTCTATAATTGGCGCGGCGGCTACAGGAAGGCCACCATTCCGGCCAAGTTCGAAGAAGGCAAGGACGGCAAGAAGGGGCGTCAGATTTCGCCCGCCCGCACCGCCTCGCTCTCCTGCACGGTGCAGCTCGTCGTTTCCAGCGATTACAAGATTACCGCCGTGCGTACGGTCTCCGACCGCCCCGGCATCAACGGCCCGAGCTATTGCGCGGAATTCCTCGCCGCAGATTGATCTTCGGCCATAAACCGAATGCCCAAGGCCCGCCCGAAACGGCGGGCCTTTTCACTTTTTCGGGATTATTGTCATTTTTCTGAAAAAAATTTTGCCTATAGCCGCACCCTGCGACCCGTAACGCTCCCGAAACAGCGTCATATCCGCCTTTTTGCGATATCCCGTTCGAAGAACCCTTTCAACCGTTTGAAAGCGCCGGCTAATCTTCGCCGTCACAAAAATGACGATCGGCAAAACCGCAAAATTGGCCGTTGCGACCATATGTCCCTGCAAAATTCCTGCAAAACTGCTTGAACTGGAGTGAAAGAGTCCGGGTTGTGCCGGTTTGCGCTTTGCTGTAACGGGGCGAGCGGGAGGAATGTTTTTAACACAAAACAAGAATCAGGTATGGCCGTGACTCCCATCGATCAAGACAAATCCCAGCTCACTGATCTCTCCCAGGACAACTCCCTTTCCCACGCGCTTCCGATGAACCGTCGACAGGTTCTGGGCGGTGCGCTCGCCGGGATTGCCGCAGCGGCGCTGCCCTCTTCTCCGCTTCTCGCCAATACGGCCGCCAAGAAGGTCGACGTGCTTTTGATCGGCGGCGGCATCATGAGCGCGACGCTCGGTGTTTGGCTGCGCGAACTCGAACCCACCTGGTCTATGCAGATGCTGGAGCGGCTGGACGGCGTGGCGCTTGAAAGCTCGAACGGCTGGAACAATGCCGGCACCGGCCACTCGGCGCTTGCCGAACTCAACTACACGCCGGAAGACGACAACGGCAACATCAAGATCAGCCAAGCCGTCAACATCAACGAATCCTTCCAGATTTCCCGGCAGTTCTGGGCATGGCAGGTGCGCAACGGCGTTTTGAAGAACCCGCGCTCCTTCATCAACCACACGCCGCATATGAGCTTCGTCTGGGGTGACGAGAACGTCGCCTATCTGGAAAAGCGCTATCAGGCGCTCAAAACCAGCCCGCTTTTCGCCGGCATGGAATTCTCCACCGATCGCGAGCAGATCAAGAAGTGGGTGCCGCTGATGATGGAAGGCCGCGATCCTTCCCAGAAGATCGGCGCGACCTGGTCGCCGCTCGGCACCGACATGGAATTCGGCGAAATCACCCGCCAATTCGTATCGCATCTGCAGGGCGACCAGAATTTCGACCTGCAGGTCAATAGCGAGGTTTCCGACATCCAGCGCAATGCCGATGGCAGCTGGCGCGTGACCTACACCAACACCAAGACCGATGCCGAACAGGTGGTGGATGCGAAATTCGTATTCATCGGCGCCGGCGGCGGCGCGCTGCATCTGCTGCAGATGTCCGGCATTCCGGAAGCGGACGATTATGCCGGCTTCCCGGTGGGCGGCTCGTTCCTGATCAACGAGAACCCCGATGTGACGATGCAGCATCTGGCCAAGGCCTATGGCAAGGCCTCGGTCGGCTCGCCGCCCATGTCAGTGCCGCACCTCGATACCCGCGTGCTGGGTGGCAAGCGTGTCATCCTGTTCGGGCCTTTCGCCACCTTCTCCACCAAGTTCCTGAAGGAAGGCTCCTATTTCGATCTCGTCTCCTCCGTCACGACCAGCAACGCCTGGCCGATGGTGCGCGTGGGCATCGATGAATATCCACTGGTGGAATATCTCGCCGGCCAGCTGATGATGTCGGATGACGACCGCTTTGCCGCGCTGAAGGAATATTTCCCGAATGCCAAGCAGGGCGAATGGCGCCTGTGGCAGGCCGGCCAGCGCGTACAGATCATCAAGCGCGACGAAGAAAAGGGCGGCGTGCTGCGGCTCGGCACCGAAGTCGTCGCCGCCAAGGACGGCAGCATCGCCGGCCTGCTCGGCGCTTCGCCGGGTGCTTCCACCGCAGCGCCAATCATGCTAAGCGTTCTGGAAAAGGTCTTCAAGGACAAGGTGGCGACGCCGGAATGGCAGGCCAAGATCCGCCAGATCGTGCCGAGCTACGGTACCAAGCTCAATGACGACCCGGAAAAGGTGCGTGAGGAATGGGCCTATACCGCCGAGCACCTGCAGCTGCCGACCCCGCCGCAGATCGATCTTGAGGCGCTGAAGGGTGCCGGTGCGGCGCCAGCGGGTGCACCGGTGAAGAAGGTGCCGGATATCGCGCTTTAAGGCGGTGGAAGCCGGCTATCGCAACAGACGCCGCGTGTCTCCGGACGCGCGGCGTTTTTTCATAGTACATACTGTCGCAGTGGTGACGACACTTCGCGTATTATCAACTCCATTGGTATAGTTGTGCTGGCTGCCTTCCAAAGGTTGCGCAAACTATGAACGGTACTTGTAAATTTCAGGAATCCGTTCGGAGTTGATTTAAACGACGCTGTGATCTGGAACCCGTAGTATCGAGCTTTGGTTGTTCTCTTCATACCAAACGAAACGATAGTCCCTCCTGTTCAATCGCACGTCGAACAGCCTCACGGGAAAGGACACGCTCGGCATGTAAGGACCATTCGGGATAGTCTATTTGCATATTAAAGCCGACCGCACTGCCCCACAGGTAGAAAACAAGAAGAAATGGATCAACACATGAGTAATCGCCACCAACACTCCACATTTTTCCCGTCAATCCATTTTCAATGTGGCGATAGGCCGAAATAATATTTTCTTTTCCTTTGGCAACTATGCTTTCAAACTGCGAGCTGTCATTTGTAAAGCGTTCGGGGCGCCAGAATTGTCCATAGTTTACGGCATGCACGGTACTCGAAAGCCAGTTTAGCCATTCGAGGCAATGGAATCTTTCAAGTTTCGTGGAGGGCAACAGTGCTACTTCTGGGTTCACGTCCGCCAGATAGATGAGAATAGCCGGAGCCTCCGTCAGCAAGCTACCGTCAATCTGCAAAACAGGAACGCGGCCTTTGGGGTTGATGCCCAGGAAGCGAGGCTCCGCAGTTTTTCCCTCAGCGACTGAAACCAGTTCCAGTCGGTACGGCAAGTTCAGTTCTTCGAGAACGATATGAATAGCGAGGGAGCAAGCTCCGGGCGAATAATAAAGGCGAATGCTACTTTCGATATGCGCTCCCGCGCCGTTATCGCGAAGTGATTTCAACATTTAGGTTAGCTCCGTTGCAGATACCGATTGGTTATCGTCCTTGCACGCTACCCTCAGCCAATTTATGTTAAAGAACATATTTAAGGAATCATGAAACCCAATGCCGTATTCCAAAGAACACACACGCAACACGAGGCAGCGTATTCTTGACAGTGCGGTCCTCCTCTTTTGCAAGCACGGATATGAGGGCGTAACACTGGACGACCTCATGCAGGGGGCTGGTCTTACTCGCGGCGCATTCTATGCGCATTTCGACTCCAAGCAGAAGGTATATGTAGACGCAATATTCCATGCCGCCGTTCACGGCCCCATTTCCGCTCTGAATGAAAATACCGATGGGACAGCATTGAGGGCGATGATTCGAGGCTATCTCGACATGGCTCATGTTAAGCAGAATGGACCTTTGTGCTTGCTTGCCTTCTTGGTGACAGACGTTGCAAATCAGGAGAATGAAATTCGAGAGGTTTATACGCAAGTCTTCGAGAATATGGTCAACCGCATGACGAGCCTGAAAAAGACGCGCGATCAAGAGTCGGCATTAGCAATAACCGCGCTGATGATCGGTGGCGTTGCTATCGCGCGCGCCTTGAATGATGAGGGTCTGTCAGAACGGGTCTTGAATGCCTGTTATCAGATCAGTGAACAATTGATATTGGATAGTCCGTCGAGCTAGATCATGCGTTGATCTGTGATCGTTGACAGTTAGGATATCAAAATGGCTGGGGCGCCAGGATTCGAACCTGGGAATGCCGGTACCAAAAACCGGTGCCTTACCGCTTGGCGACGCCCCAACAGGGCAGTGAAAGCGAAACGCCGCTGCCCGAACCGCGCCTGATTATCAAAGCCTGCCCGACGCGGCAATGACCCGGCGAGCAATTTTTTCACAAAATCCAAGCTTTTTGGGTGCCCGGCCGTGGGTGGTCATGATAGGGCTTGGCGATTGTGCGGCGGACGCCGCCGGCACTTTCGGCATCGCATTTATTCAGGAGGTCTCGATGGCGGACCCGGCATTCGATCTCGATTTTCAGCCGGCCTATGGCGAGGCGGTTCCTGTCGCCCCGCTGATCCAGCGCATCACCGTCAACAATCCCTCCGCCTTCACCTTCCATGGCACCAACTCCTATATCGTCGGCGACCGCTCCGTTGCGGTGATCGATCCCGGCCCGGAGGATGAGGCACATTTTCAGGCGCTGATGGCCGCGCTTGAGGGCCGCGAGGTGACGCATATCTTCGTCAGCCACACCCACCGCGATCATTCGCCGCTGGCCCGGCGGCTGAAGCAGGCGACCGGGGCGTTGACGGTGGCGGAAGGCCCGCACCGCGCGGCGCGCCCATTGCATGCGGGCGAGACGAACCCCTTTGCCGAAAGCTCCGACACGGCTTTCGTGCCCGATATCGCGCTTGGCGACGGCCAGAGCCTTTCCGGCGACGGCTGGGCGCTTACCGCGCTGCATACGCCCGGACACACCGCCAATCACGCCGCCTTCGCGCTTGATGGCAGCGGCATCGTCTTTTCCGCCGATCACATCATGGCCTGGGCCACCACCATCGTCGCGCCGCCGGATGGGGCGATGAGCGATTACATGGCCTCGCTGGAGCGGCTGCTCACCCGCGACGACCGGCTGTTCCTGCCCGGCCATGGCGGCCCGGTCACCGATCCCGCCGCTTTCATGCGGGGCTTGCGCGCCCACCGCCGCATGCGGGAAAAGGCCGTTCTGAAGCGTATCCGCGAAGGTGACAGGCTGATCGCCGACATGGTGAAGGTGATCTATGCCAGCACCGACAAGCGCCTGCACGGCGCCGCAGCACTTTCCGTGCTGGCGCATATCGAGGATCTGATCGAAAAGGGCGAGGTGCGGACGGATGGAGCGCCTTCGCTCTCGGGCGAATATTTTCCGGCCTGATGCGATTTTTGAGGCGCGGGATTTCAAGCCTTGCTGTCACCTGAACATCGCTCTTCTGTTGACGGAGCGAGCGTCTGCCGCTTGTTTCTTCTCCCCGAGGTGGAGAAGTCCGCGGCAGCGGGATGAGGGGGCGACGTCAGCGATAGACCGAGAGGTTGCCCCCTCATCCGGCCCTTCGGGCCACCTTCTCCCCCTCGGGGAGAAGAAACAAGCGGCGAAGTCGCGATCAAATCACCCCGAAGCGCAGCGCGCCGCCCAGCCTTCTATCGCAAGGCCTCAATTGTCGTTCAACCCCTGCATTTCCGCATCCAGCGCATCGAGATAGGCCTCCGCAATCGCAGCACCCATGCCAAGATCGTGCGGGCCGTAGCGGGAGGAGACGCGGACATCGACGATGGTGGTTTCCGCCTCTTCCTTCAGGCGAATGAGGATATCGAAACGCAGGCCCCAGATGCGCGTGCGTGTCTCACCCTGCATCAGTACCATACCGCTGCCGTTAAAGAAGGTCGGCAACGGCGCTTCAGCCGGGCGGGCCATGGGCACGGGCACGATGGAGGGCAGGTCTTCCACCGGCGCATCTTCGGCGGGCTGTGTCCTGTCCTGCTCCGGAACACCGACAGAGGGCACATCTTCCGCCCCGATTACACCTTTCGTATGGGTGATGCGGATATTCTGGGCTGCGGCCATCTTTTTGGCGGCGGCATAGATGCGGTCGATCGCGCCTTCATAACGGCGGCCGGCGAGGCTGGCATAGGCTTCGGCCTGCGCGTCGCGGTCTTGCCTGGCAATGGTCGCGGGTCGTGTCAGCCATTGCTGGTTGGCCATGGGCGTCACCAGCCATTCCGGCACATCGGCCAGATCGGTGGAGATGTCGTAAATCTTCGGCTGCTGCCAATAAAGAAAAGCGCCGTAACCGACGACGCCGAGCGGCAGCGCCGAGAGAAGCAACGCCGAAAGCGCCGAAAGGCCACCGCGCGCGCCCCTGGTCCACAGCCGCTCAAGGCCGATCAGCGCCAGAAGCACGGCCGCCAGCGCGATGCCGGCGGCGATGATGAGCAGGCCGACGAGATCAGGCGTCGTCAGCGGCCCGAAACGATGGATGCCGGCGGCAATGAGAAAAAGCGCCAGCGCCGCAAGACCCAGATAACGGGAAAGATAGGCTGCAACCGAAAAAGGCCGGACGAAACGCACAGTCATGAAAGCGGATATCCGTTAGATCGCATTGGCTAAAAAGCGTTGCACCCGAATTCTGGCAGGGAATCACCTGCATATGATGTCATAGACCGGATTTGCGGCGAGGAAAACAAAGGACAATGGCGATCTGCGCTATGACGACGAGAGGGCGGAATAATTTTCCGCATCGCGCCCAATCAAGGGAATAATTCCCCGGCGAAGCAACAAATACGCAAGTCCATCCCTTAATTGCTGAGGAAATCGGCGTATCCTCGGCGACCTCCCTCGAGAATGCGTGTAAAAAGTGCAACATTCTCGTTTTCTTGCACAATAAAGAGACATGTCATGTCACAGGCAACGACGTCCGCCGGCCCATCCGGGCCTAAACCCTTTTATCGCAATTTCGGCTTTCAGGTTCTGATCGCCATGGTCATCGGCCTGCTGCTCGGCCTGCTTGCGCGCAACATCGGCCCCGATGCGGCCGGCAGCCCGAACTGGCTTTCGGTAACGCTGCAGACCATCGGCAGCATTTTCGTGCAGCTTTTGCGCGCGCTCGTGCCGCCGCTGATCTTCACGGCCATCGTCGCCTCCATCGCCAATCTGAAGAACCTCAGCAATGCGGCAAAGCTTGTCTGGCAGACGCTTCTGTGGTTTGCCATCACCGCGCTGATCGCCGTCGTCATCGGCATCGTCCTGGGTCTCGTCATCCAGCCCGGCGTCAACACGGCAATTGCCAATACGGCAGCGGCAGCACCATCCTCCACCGGTTCGTGGCTGGATTTCCTTAAAGGTCTGGTTCCCGCCAATGTGTTCGGCCTCGAAGCTTCGACCAAAATCAACAATGGCGCCGGCAGCACCTCGCTGAACTTCAACGTTCTGCAGCTGCTCGTCGTCTCGATTGCCTTTGGCGTCGCGGCCCTGAAGGCCGGCAAGGCGGCGGAGCCGTTCCTTGCCTTCAACCAGTCGCTGCTTGCCATCGTACGCAAAATCCTGTGGTGGGTCATCCGCCTCACCCCCATCGGCACCATCGGCCTGCTCGGCCGCGCGGTTGACCAATATGGCTGGACGACGCTGTCGCAGCTCGGCTGGTATGCGGCCGCCGTTTATATCGGTCTCGCACTGGTGCTCTTCGTGGTCTATCCGGCCCTGCTTATCGCCCATGGCCTGAAGCCATCGCGGTTCTTTGCGGGTGCGTGGCCGGCCATTCAGCTGGCTTTCGTGTCGCGTTCCTCCATCGGCACGCTTCCCGTCACCGAAACCGTGACGGAAAAGAGCCTTGGCGTGCCGCGCGAATATGCCGCCTTCTCCGTGCCGCTCGGTGCCACAACCAAGATGGACGGCTGCGCCGCCATCTATCCGGCGATTTCGGCGATCTTCATCGCGCAGTTCTTCCAGGTGCCGCTCGGCATTCAGGATTATGTGCTGATCGTCTTCGTCTCCGTGCTCGGTTCCGCCGCCACGGCCGGCCTCACGGGCGCGGTGGTGATGCTGACGCTGACGCTCTCCACGCTTGGCCTGCCGCTGGAAGGCGTAGGGCTGCTGCTCGCCATCGATCCGATCCTCGACATGGGCCGCACGGCGGTCAACGTCGCCGGTCAGGCGCTGGTGCCCACCCTCGTCGCCAAGCGCGAGGGTATTCTCAATGAGGCCGTCTACAACAACGCCAAGGACATCGATGCGCTCGATGACCGGGAAGTAGCCGCAGCCTGATAACACTGATCGCGGGGCGTTTCCGCCAGGAAAGGAGACGCCCCGCGAAAATCGTTTCCGTTATTCCATAAGAGTTTGGAGTTGACGGCAATGATTTCATCGATAGCGATAGCGGCACAGACAATAGCGCATCTTTCAGCGGAACCTGTGCATGGCGAAACGTAACTGGATTTATGTCGGCCTGCTCGCCTTCATATCACTTGGTCTTCTCATAGACGCCGCCATCTGGCCTGCCGGGCCTCCGAGTTCCTTTACCGCAAATGATCTGGTGCAGATGATCGGGATCATCACGCTGTTTGCCTGGTGGCAGATAGAGGATGCCGAAAAGCGGGATGCCAGGCGCAGCTCTGTCGCCAAAGTCGCGACCATTATGCTCGCGCCGGTCGGCCTTGCCATCTATCTCTACCAGACGCGCCGGTGGACATACGCCACGATTGGCCTGATCGCCTTCATGGGCGGTATCCTTCTCGCCGCGATCCTTACGCTTCTGTTAGGCGACTGGCTCATTCTGCAGGGTTTTTTCCCACCCTCTTTTCTTCCCGACCATTGAACGGAATCAGGGCATTTGGTTTCGTGATCGACGGAAGCTTGCAGACCCGCATCTTCCATCATGCCGGACCTTTTCCGCGCACAAGAAGCGACTTATAAATGGCGGCGACAACTGCTCGCATAGCGGCGGTGAAATCTGCTACATCCGGTTGGACTGGAACGCGCTTTGGTAATGCTTCGAATGTCTGGCACTTCCGGTAAACACGACACAGCTCTCACCGTCCGGCGTATTCTCAAGGTCAATCACGCGGGCGAGTTTGGCGCTGTTCGTATCTACGGAGCGCAGATATGGGTGGCTCGCTGGCTGTTTCCGGATATCGTGCCCGCTCTTCAAGAGATGCGGGAAGATGAGATCGATCATTGCCGCCTGTTCAAAGAAGCCATGCCAGCCAGAAACGCAAAGCCTTGTCGCGTCATGGCGTTTTGGAGCCTTGGAGGTTTCCTGCTGGGTTTTCTGACCGCGCTCGGCGGACGCAACATGATCTGGATTTGCACCGAAGCCGTTGAAAGCACCGTTCATCGCCATCTGGAAGATCAATTGGCCTTCCTGCAAACAAAAGATTCCGAGCTTCACAAGCTTATCGCGTCAATTCAGGAGCAGGAATTGGCGCATCTACTGGAAGCCGAAAAAAACCAGACAGCACGCGGCTCGGGTTACAGGCTTCTTCTGCCGATTATCGGCTTTCTCACCGACCTGATGATCTGGCTCTCGACATGGGGCGATTCGAGCTGGATGCGCGCTGAAATGGCGAACTCCAAGTCGGCTTGACGACTTATATGTTCTTGGACCAAACGCAACTTTCCACCCCAACGCGGCTTTTCCCCGTATGAAAACAGGCGTATCAATCGCGGCAATAAAAGTGCCGTACGGCTGTCATGTTAAGGGAGAAACAAAATGCGTGTTTCCATCGTCTTCAGTGCGCTTGCCGCCATCACGGCGCTCACCGCCTGCCAGACGCTGACGCCGGAAGAGCGCCGGGCGCGGGATGAGGCGACTTGCCGGGGTTATGGTTTCCGCCCCGGCACGGACCCGATGGCGGGTTGCCTTCTCGATCTGGAAATGGATCGCCGCGCCGACAACCGCGCCTGGCAGGCGCAGATGAACCGCGACATGTTCTACCGCCCCGTGGTGGTGGAGCGGCGCATCATCGTCCAACAGAACCCCTGACGGGAATGAAGGCGACATTGCTCGCCACCCTGCCCTCATCCCTCTTCGCCGCAAGCGTTGCCTGCGCCGCGGCCAGGCGGGCGATGGGTACGCGGAAGGGTGAGCACGACACGTAGTCGAGATCGGCATCCTCGCAGAAGTGGATCGAGGCCGGGTCCCCGCCATGTTCGCCGCAGATGCCGAGCTTCAGTTCCGGCCGTGTCTGGCGCCCGCGTTCGGCGGCGATGCGGATCAGTTCTCCGACACCGTCGAAATCGAGCGAGATGAACGGGTCGCGCTCGATGATGCCCTTGCGCTGATAGGTATTGATGAAACGCGCCGCATCGTCACGCGAAATGCCGAAGGTGGTCTGTGTCAGGTCGTTGGTGCCGAAGGAGAAGAACTCCGCCGCTTCCGCGATGACATGGGCGCGCAGCGCCGCACGCGGCAGCTCGATCATGGTGCCGGTCAGATATTCGATCTCCATGCCGGTTTCCTCTGCCACCGCGGCGGCGACGCCGTCGATGACATCGGTGACATAATCCAGTTCCGAGCGAAGCCCGACCAGCGGCACCATGATTTCAGGCACGACGGGCGCGCCGGTGATGCGTGCCGCCGCGACGGCGGCTTCGAAAATGGCGCGGGCCTGCATTTCGGCGATTTCCGGATAGGAAATGGCGAGACGGCAGCCACGATGGCCGAGCATGGGGTTAAATTCGTGCAGCGCATCCAGCCGCTGGCGAAACACCGTCTGCGGCATGCCCATGGCGGCGGCGACCTCGACGATCTCGCCGTCTGTCTTCGGCAGGAATTCGTGCAGCGGCGGATCGAGCAGGCGGATCGTTACCGGCAAGCCATGCATGATCTGGAACAGTTCGGTGAAATCCGAGCGCTGCATCGGCAGGAGCTCATCGAGCGCTGCCCGCCTGCCCTTTTCGCTTTCGGCAAGGATCATCTCGCGCATCACATGGATACGGTCGCCCTCGAAGAACATATGTTCGGTGCGGCACAGCCCAATACCTTCCGCACCGAAGGCGCGGGCGGCGCGGGCGTCGGCCGGCGTATCGGCATTGGTGCGCACCGTCATCCTGCGTAGATTGTCTGCCCAGTCCATCAGCTTGCCGAAATCACCCGACAGTTCCGGCTGCGTCATCGGCACTTCGCCCTTCAGCACCCGGCCGGAAGAGCCATCGATGGTGATGACATCGCCGCGCTTCAGCATGCAGCCGACGCCGATCAGCACCTTGTTGCGCATGTCGACGCGCATGGAGCCGGCGCCGGTGACGCAGGGAATGCCCATGCCGCGCGCCACCACGGCGGCGTGGCTGGTCATGCCGCCACGCGTGGTCAGAATGCCTTCGGCAGCGTGCATGCCGTGAATATCTTCCGGGCTGGTTTCGATGCGCACCAGAATGACGCGGCGGCCTTCGGCTTCCGCCGCAACCGCCTCTTCCGCCGTAAAAACGATCTCGCCGGTTGCCGCACCCGGTGAAGCCGGCAGGCCGGAGCCGATGATGGGTCGCGAAATACCGGGATCGATGGTCGGGTGCAGCAACTGGTCGAGCGACGAGGGCTCGATGCGGCAGACGGCCTCCTCCCGCGAGATCAGCCCCTCTTCCACCATGTCAACGGCTATCTTCATGGCGGCGCGGGTGGTGCGCTTGCCGGAGCGGGTCTGCAGCATCCAGAGCTTGCCGCGCTCGATGGTGAATTCCAGATCCTGCATGTCGCGATAGTGGTTTTCCAGCCGCTTGCAGATCGCCAGAAATTCGGAAAAGGCCTCCGGCATCAGCTTTTCCATCGACGGCTTGTCGGAACCCGAGGCGAGCCGGGCGGCCTCGGTGATCGACTGCGGCGTGCGGATGCCCGCAACCACGTCTTCCCCTTGAGCATTGACGAGGAATTCGCCGTACAGCTCCGCCTCGCCGGTGGAGGGATTGCGGGTGAAGGCAACGCCGGTTGCCGAAGAAGAGCCGAGGTTGCCGAAGACCATGGCCTGCACATTGACGGCCGTGCCCCAATCGCCCGGAATATTGTGCAGGTGGCGATAGGTAACAGCGCGGTGGTTGGTCCAGCTGGCGAAGACCGCGCCGATGGCGCCCCAGAGCTGGACATGACAGTCCTGCGGAAAAGCTTCGTCCAGCTCATCCTCGATCAGCTTCTTATAAAGCGAAACGACATGCTGCCATTCGACCGCCGACATGTCGGTGTCGTATTCGTGGCCGAGACGGCCTTTTTCATCCTCGAGAATTTCCTCGAACAATTCGTGGTCGAGGCCCATGACGACATCGGCGTACATCTGGATGAAGCGGCGATAGCTGTCCCAGGCAAAACGGGCGTCGCCCGCATCATGGCCCAGCGCCTCGACGGTTCGGTCGTTGAGGCCGAGATTCAGCACGGTATCCATCATGCCGGGCATGGAGGCGCGTGCGCCGGAGCGGACGGAGATGAGCAGCGGCGAGTGGCTGCCGCCGAAGGTCTTGCCGGTCACGGTTTCCATGCCGTGCAGGCCGGCCATGACCTGCAGCTTCAGCTCTTCGGGAAGATCGCGGCCGTTCTTGTGATAAAGGGCGCAGGCATCGGTTATGATGGTAAGGCCGGGGGGAACGGGAAGGCCGAGACTTGCCATTTCGGCAAGGTTCGCGCCCTTGCCGCCCAATATCGCAACGTCACCTGCCCTGCCTTCGGCAGCACCGTTGCCGAAGGTATAAACCCATTTTTTCATTCCACGCTCTCCACCCAGAAGCGTTGTCATTTTTCTATCATCTACAGCATTGGCGGCACGTTGGAAACGCCGCAACGTGCAGTTTACATCGCAGTGCAGCATAATTGCGGCAAATTGCGCGCAAGAATTGCCGCAAAGGCCGAATAACGCCATGATTGACGCATTCGTGTAGTGCGCTGAACTGGAGTGTTGCCTAAGCCATTCAAATCGCCGACAAAGAGATTATTCATGCAATTTACCCGCCGCCATACGCTTAAATTTGCCGGAATTTCCTGTGCCGCCAGCGCGCTTGCCGGGGCGCTCAGAGCCGAAGGCACAGTGCCCGTCGCGGGCGCCGCCTCCGCCCTTCCCTTCGCGCTGACGACGCCGATGCATATCGGCCAGGCCGCGCTGCGCGTGCGCGAGCTTGATCCGATGATCGAGTATTACCGTTCGGTTCTGGGTTTGAACGAGGTGGAGCGCACGGCAAGAGGCGTGACACTGGGCGTCGGCGCCGTGCCGTTGCTCGATCTCGTGCACAAGCCGGCGGCGGATTTCGAAAGTCCCACCTCCGCCGGGCTGTTTCACATCGCCTATCTGATGCCGAGCCGCAAGGATCTCGCCCGCTGGCTGGTGCATGCGGCGTTGAAGCAGGTGCCGCTAACGGGTTTTGCCGATCACAATGTCAGCGAGGCGATCTATCTCAACGATCCCGAAGGTAACGGTATCGAGGTTTACAGCGACCGGCCGAAGGACACATGGACGTGGAGCGGACGGGTGGTGAAAATGGGCACCGAACCGCTCGATGTCGATGACCTGGTGACGCTGACCGACACCAAGAGAAGCGATTATGAGGCCGCTCCACCGGGAATGCGCATCGGGCATGTTCACCTGCGGGTCGGCGAAATCGCCACCGCCCGCGCCTTTTACGAAACGGCCGTCGGCCTGCAACCCACGCAGGACGCGCGCTCGGATGCCTCGTTTCTTTCTTCCGGCGGGTATCATCACCATCTGGCGGTGAATACATGGAACAGCCGTGGCGCGAAGCAACGCAACGCCATGGAGACCGGTCTCGACTGGTTTTCACTCACCATTCGAAATCCCGCCGATCTGGAGGCGCAGAAGGAGCGGCTGCGGGCCGCCGGTTATGTGCTGGTGGAAATGGAGAACGATGTGGTGGAGGCGATCGACCCCTGGGGCACCCGGCTACGGCTTGTGCCGGGGTGAGGTTTGAGGCTTTAATTTTGCGGCGAGTAGATGCCGGGAACGCCTGCGCCATATCGTTCGAATTCCGCAAAGCACAGCATCCGCATTCCCTCATTCCTGTGCTCGTCACAGGAATCTAGCCAGCCCAAGTCCTTGGGCTCGAAGGACTCCTCTCGCCGCGCAGACGCGAGCCGGCTGGATTCCTGTGACGAGCACAGGAATGAGGGAAAAAGGGGCGCATGGCCCCTAAAAAGAAAGCCTTGCGAGGCCACGGCAGCGGCCTCGCAAGGCATTCCATCCGGTACAGGAAACCGGATGGTGGGGTCTGGAGAGAGCCCTAGCTCATGGGCAGAAGATAGCAAAATGCCGCGCATTGTCGCTCACCCGAATGGGTGATACGGCCAGATAAATTCGCAATGGGGGCAAAGCGGAAAAGAAGCCTCAGACGGCTTCGCGCAGCTGCTCGGCGGTCTGCAAATCCACGGAGACGAGTTGCGACACGCCCTGTTCGGCCATGGTGACCCCGAACAGGCGGTTCATGCGCGCCATGGTGATGGGATTGTGGGTGATGATGACGAAGCGGGTTTCGGTGGAAGCCACCATTTCATCCATCAGGTTGCAATAACGCTCGACATTGTGGTCGTCGAGCGGTGCGTCCACCTCGTCCAGTACGCAGATCGGCGCAGGATTGGTGAGGAAGACCGCGAAGATCAGCGCCATGGCCGTCAGCGCCTGCTCGCCGCCCGAAAGCAGCGTCATGGTCTGCGGCTTCTTGCCCGGCGGGCGGGCGAGGATTTCGAGGCCGGCTTCCAGCGGGTCGTCGGATTCGATCAGCTGCAATTCCGCCGTGCCGCCGCCAAAGAGATGGGTGAACAACCGCTGGAACTGCGAATTGACCACATCGAAAGCGGCGATCAGTCTCTCGCGGCCTTCGCGGTTGAGGTTCTGGATACCGGCGCGCAGCTTTCGCACGGCATCGATGATGTCGTCGCGTTCCTTGATCAACGCCTCGAGCTTGGCGGAAAGCTCGGCCTGCTCTTCCTCGGCGCGCAGATTGACCGCGCCAAGCCGCTCGCGCTCAATCTTCAGCCGGTCGAGATCGCGCTCGACATCGCGAATATCGGGCTTCGGCTGGTCAGGGCCAAGACCAGTCAGGCGAAACGCCATATGCGGCTCGGTATTCAGCGTTTCGCGGATGCGATGTTCGGTTTCCTGCCGTTTTTCGCGGGCGGAAACCAGCCGTTCTTCGGCGCGGCCGCGCTTTTCGCGGGCTTCGGCCAGTTCCGAAAGCGCGGTTGCCGCCACCCGGTCGGCGGCGCGCTGCAAGTTCTCGGCCTCGGCCAGCCGGTCGGCGGCCGCGCGGCGGGCGTCCTCGGTCTTCTGCAATTCGTTGAGGAGGTTGCGGCGTTTCTCGTCGAACTCCTCGGGCGCTATGTCGAGTTCAGCGATTTCCTCGCGCGCCTCTTCCTCACGCTCGCGCAGCGTGGCGATGTGATCGGCCGCACTTGCCGCCCGTGACTGCCAGGTGGAACGCTCCTGCCCGATTGCCTGAATTCGGCGCTGGCGGCTTTCCGCCTCGCGGCTCACGCCCTCATGGCGGGCGCGGGCCTCCGCCAGAAGGCCGCGGTCAGTCGCGACTTCGAGTTGGCTTTCACGCAGCTTGAGATCAAGCACGGATAGATCAGGCGCATCTTCCATTTCGATGCGGGCATTTTCCTCCTGAACGGCGATCTCGTCGATCTGCGCGCCGATCTGGTTCAGTGCTTCGGAAACGAAATCCCTGCGGCGCAGCAGATCGCCCGAGGCGCGCTCGGCTGATGTCAGCGCCTCTCGCGCCTCGGCAAGCTGACGGGTCGCGAGCCGGCTCCGGTCGCGCACTTCCGAAAGCCGCAATTCGCTGCTTCTGATGTCTTCGGTTTTCGCGGCAAGCTGGTCTTCGGCCTCGTCCAGAATGGAGCGGGCCTCATCCAGTTCAGTCTCGATTTCAGCAAGACGGTTCTTCTGCGACAGGCGCAGCGCCGCGGCACCCGGCGCATCGGCGCTGGCGATATGGCCGTCCCAGCGGAACAGGTCGCCGTCGCGCGTGACCAGCCGCTGGCCGGCTTTGAGCGAAGGCAGAAGGCGACGGGCTTCCGAAACATCGGCGACGACACCGATCTGCGCAAGGGCACGTCTAAGCGCATCCGGCGCCTGCGCGTAATCCAGAAGCGGTTTCGCGCCTTGCGGCAGGGCGGGATCGCCCGCGCCGTCACCATTTCCGCCCCAATAGGCAGGCGCTGCGGCATCGAGCGGGCTTTCGAGATCATCGCCGAGCGCCGCGCCAAGGGCGGCCTCATAACCGCGCTCCACCGTCATTTCTTCCGCCACCGGCGTGAAACTGCCATTGGCGGCGGCGCTGGAGGCGAGAATCTTGGCGATGGTGCGCGCTTCGGTATCCAGCGCATTCAGCCGGTTCTTCGCGGTTTCCAGCGGCCCGCGCGCCAGTGCTTCGGCGGAACGCGCCTCGGCCACGGCGGTCTCGGCTTCCTCCGCCACGATCAACGCATCCTCGACGGCAATCTCCGCCGCTTCTACCGCTTCGCGGCGCTCCGCGGGATCGGGAAGGCCGGAGAGTTTTTCGTCGATGGCCTCGATCTCGGCGGATGCTTCCTGCGATTGCCGCTCCAGCCTCAGCTTGCGGTCGGAAAGATCGCGGATCGCCCGTTCCAACTGCTGGCGGCCGGCAGCGGCTTCCGCGCGTTCGGCGGTGATGGCGGTGAAGATGGCTTCGCTTTCCGCCAGTTTGACAGCGGCGGTTTCGAAGGCTTCGCGCATCTCTTCCGCATGGCGGCCGGAATCGGAGAGAATTTCGACGAGTTCGGCCTCCTCTTCGTCCAGCCGTGCGAGTATCTGGGCATTATCGGAGACCAGCCGTTCCTCGCGGACGATATCCTCGCCAAGCTGCGAGAGACGGCGCGCCAGCTCATCGCGGCGGCGCAGCAGGCGGTTCGCCTCGTCATCCAGCTGGGTGCGGGCGATCTGCAGGCGTTGCAGGGCGGCGGCCACGCGGGCCTCGTCCTCGCGCAGTTCCGGCAGTTTCAGGCTGGCGATGCCCTGCTGCTTGGCCGCTTCCATCTGACCTTGCGCCTTTTCGGCGACGATATTCGTCGCCTGATTGAGCGCGCTTTCCGCCTCGCCTTCGGCTTCCTTGGCCTCCACCCAGCGGATGTGCAGAAGGGTCGCCTCGCGGGCGCGGATATCGGCGGACAGCATCTTGAAACGGTTGGCCTGCCGCGCCTGGCGTTTCAGGCTTTCGATCTGGCTTTCCAGCTGAGCGGTCACATCCTCCAGCCGCTCCAGATTGGTCTCGGCGGCACGCAGGCGAAGCTCGGCCTCGTGGCGGCGGGAATGCAGGCCGGAAATGCCGGCCGCCTCTTCCAGCAGCTGGCGGCGGGCCTGCGGCTTGGCGTTGATGAGCTCGCCAATACGCCCCTGCCCGACCATGGAGGGCGAGCGCGCGCCGGTGGAGGCATCGGCAAACAGCAGTTGCACATCCTTGGCGCGGGCTTCCTTGCCATTGATGCGGTAAACGGAGCCGTTTTCACGCTCGATACGGCGCGTCACCTGAATTTCATCGGCATCGTTGAAGGCGGCGGGCGCGGTGCGGTCGGAATTGTCGAGATAAAGGCCGACTTCGGCGGTGTTTCTGGCCGGACGGTTGCCGGAACCGGAAAAAATGACGTCATCCATGCCGGATGCGCGCATGTTCTTGTAGGAATTCTCGCCCATCACCCAGCGCAGCGCTTCGACCAGATTGGACTTGCCGCAGCCATTCGGGCCGACAACGCCGGTCAGACCCGGCTCGATAATGAATTCGGAAGGCTCAACGAAGGACTTGAAACCGATGAGGCGGAGCTTGTTGAACTTCATGCCGTCACGCCCCGGCAAGAAGACAGGCAATAAAAAACGGGCGTGCGGACATATCCGCCGCCCGTTGCTTTCAGGGTCCGGCGATCAGAGCAGCTTGTCGATGACAGCCGACATGGTTTCAACCGACATGTCTCCTGCGTATTTCTTGCCGTTGATGATGAAAGTCGGCGTGGAGTTGACGCCGAATTCCGTCGCACCGCGTTGCATGGTTGCGTTCACATCATCCAGAAGTTTCTGGTTCGTCAAGCAGGCCTCGAAAGACTCCTGTGAGAAACCGGCCATTTTCGACATTTGCAGCAGGGCGGCGCGCGCATCCTGCGCGACAGCCCAGCTCTGCTGCTGCTTGAACAGCATGGAAACGAAGGGGAAATACTGACCTTCCGGTGCGCAGCGCGCCAGCATGAAGGCGGCAGCGGCGCGCGGATCGAACGGGAATTCGCGCAGCACGAAATAGACCTTGCCGGTATCGATGTACTTCTTCTTGATTTCTTCGAAGGTCTTGTTGTGGAAGTTGGCGCAGTGCGGGCAGGTCATCGACATATATTCGACGATCTTGACGGGTGCGTTGGCATCGCCGAGCGCCGCTTCCGGCAACGGGCCGGGCTTCATCACCGCGGCCATGTCCACATCGCCGGTGGATTCAGGCAATTCCTGCGCTTCGGCAATACCGGGCGTGAAGGCAAACGGCAGGGCCGTGGCAACGGCAGCGAGGGCAACACCGCCGAGAAGGCTGCGACGGGAAATGGTCAGTTCGGGAAAATGCATGAAAGCACCTGTTGGTAATAGACTCTATTGTCCGTTGATTCCGATATAGCGGCGGCCTGTTCATCACAAGCGGGGTTTTGGACTCTTCTTGTCAAAGAATTGTGACCAGTCAAGGACAGCCGCACCGATCAAATGGTTCGGCCACGCGGCTTCTTCTGCAAAACCGCCGTGCCAAGCCGCTCCACCGCCTTGCGCAATGCCTCGCTCTCGATGCCTTCCATCATGTCATCGAGACGTTTTGCCGCATCGCCGCGCAGGGGCTGGGGTTTGCGCCGGCGGTTGACGGTCTGCGACACCGGCTTCTGCACGATCCTGATCTGGCGCACGGCCGGAAAACCGAAAAAGCCGTTGATGCGGGCGATGAGTTCGCCCTGGGCATGGGTGAGAAACAAAGCGCGCGCACCTTCGCAGGCGATCGTCAGCACGCCGGGCTGATAACCGCCGCGATCCGGGCCTTCGTCGCGGCGCGGCCAGGTGATTTTTTCCGGCCGCGTGCAATCGGCGAAATCATCGCCGGCGATCTCGTCCCAGGAGCCGAGCAATGCGGTGTTGATGCCCGCACGCTTCGACAGCACGGGGTCCATGATGCCATTGGCGACTTCGGCAATCTGGACGACGCCCTTCCGCTGTATAACGCCCTTCTGGGGATAACGCATGTTTCACTCGCGATTTGGGAGCCGACGAATCCGCATGTTCTTGATCGCCTGCTTCTAATGTCCCAACTATAGGCCAAATCGAACAGAAACGGCAAACCATGCTTCAAAAAACCGCCTCGTCGTCTTATGCGCAGCAGCTTCTTGCATGGTACGACCGGCACCATCGCGAACTGCCCTGGCGCACGTCTCCTGCCATGGCGGCGCGGGGAAAACGCGCCGATCCCTATCACGTCTGGCTGTCCGAGGTGATGCTGCAGCAGACGACGGTGCAGGCGGTCAAACCCTATTTCCTGAAGTTTCTCGCCGCATGGCCAAGCGTCAGCGATCTGGCGGCGGCGCCGGTCGAGGATGTCATGGCGGCCTGGGCGGGGCTTGGTTATTATGCCCGCGCCCGCAACCTGAAGAAATGCGCGGAAGCCGTGGCGCGCGACCATGGCGGCGTCTTTCCGGACAGCGAAGACGGCCTGAAGGAACTGCCCGGCATTGGCGATTATACCGCCGCCGCCGTGGCGGCCATCGCGTTTAACCGACAGGCGGCGGTGATGGACGGCAATGTGGAGCGGGTGATTTCGCGCCTCTTTTCCATCGACGCCCCCCTGCCCGGTTCGAAACCGGCCATGAAAGCGAAGGTCGCCGCGCTTACCCCTTCCGACCGGCCCGGCGATTTTGCCCAGGCGATGATGGATCTCGGCGCGACGATCTGCACGCCCAAACGGCCGGCCTGCGCGCTCTGTCCTTTCAATGGCGCCTGTCTTGCGCTTGCCCATGACGAACCCGAACGTTTTCCGGTCAAGGCGGCGAAAAAGGCCAAGCCCGTGCGGCTTGGCGCCGCCTTCGTGGCAGTGAATACCGAGGGCGGGATTCTGCTGCGGCGGCGCATCGACAGTGGGTTGCTCGGCGGCATGACCGAGGTGCCGACAACCGCATGGACCGCCCGTTTGGACGGCGGCACGGAGGCGGGCCACGCGCCCTTTGCCGCCGGCTGGCAGATGGCGGGCGTGATCGTTCATGTCTTCACCCATTTCGAACTGCGGCTCACCGTCTATCGCGCGCAGGTTCCGGATGGCCTTCAAACCGGACCGGATGACGGATGGTGGGAGCCGGTTACAAATCTTGACGCGCAGGCGCTGCCAACGGTGATGAAAAAAGTCATTGCAGCGGCTATTCCATCCGCATTCGATAAAAGCAGGAAAATTCGATGACCAAGATTGACCATATCGTATTCGACATCGGCAAGGTGCTGATCCACTACGATCCGCATATTCCCTATAGCCGTCTCATTCCCGATGCCGACGAGCGCCAATGGTTCTTCGAGAATGTCTGCACCCACGACTGGAATCTCGAGCAGGATCGCGGCCGCCGCTGGGAAGATGCCGAGGCCTTGCTGGTGGAAAAATTCCCCGAGCGGGAAGAACACATCCGCGCCTTCCGCAAATTCTGGCACGAAATGGTCTCGCATTCCTATGAGGACAGCGTCGCGATCATGGTTGCCCTGATCGACAGCGGCCACGATGTGACGATGCTGACGAACTTCGCCTCCGACACTTTTCGCGAGGCGCAGAAGATGTTCCCCTTCCTGACCCTGCCGCGCGGCGTGACAGTCTCCGGCGACATCAAGCTGATCAAGCCCGATGTGGCCATCTACGAGCTTCACGCCCGGGACTTCGGCCTCAACCCCGCCGCTACCCTCTTCATCGATGATACGCTCATCAATGTGGAGGCTGCGAAGGCTGCCGGCTGGCAGGCGGTGCAGTTCACCGGCGCGGACAAGCTGCGGCAGGATTTGCGGGACCATGGGGTGGAGGTGTAAGGAAGCTGCCAGAAAAGGGTGATCGGCGGCAACCTTGTTACGGCCCGTTCACCCAGTCTTCATGGCCGTGGCGCACGCGGACGATCAAGACTTCATCCTCCCCGTCCACGCTATAGACAACCAGATGCGCCCTGAACCGATGGATGCGTAGCGGCGGCGATAATTCGTGCCGCTCGCGTGCCATTCGCGGGTTGCGAGATATCAGTTCAAAGGTCGAATAGAGTTCCCGGTAATATTTTTGCGCCTGCATGGCTCCGAATATCAGAATGCCCTCTTCGGCTATGCGAATAACATCTTCTTCCGCGAGCAGAGACAGGCGAAAGCCCATGATCAGCCGATATCACGCTTCGCTGCCCGGGCCTCCGCCTCGGCGAACAGGGCCTCTTGCGAGCGATGACCAATGCCGCTCTGCAATCCCTCATCCGCCAGACGCTGCATGGCGGCGATCTTTTCACCCCGCTCCTGGTCCTTGCGGATGAGATCACGCACATAGTCGCTGGCATTGGAATAACGGCCTGTTTTCGACTGCGCCTCCACCCATTCCTTCATCGGACCGGGCAACGATATGTTCATGGTCGCCATCTTCGTCTCCTTTGAGGACAAGGTGCAGAATTTGGCAAAGTTTGTCAAAACAGATTGGGAAAAGAAATTGGCGCAGGCGGAAATGGCGGTCTCCGGCCTGCGCCAGTCCTGCCGCAAGCGGCATCGGACGCAATGTTTTTGTGACTTGTCCTGACCGGATTTCACAACCACTGCTTTGATTGAGACAGTATTGCCCATCTCTTGCGCGAAACTTGTCTGGCTAAAATAGGATACTCGAAAATACCAACGCCCGACACCGAAGTGCCGGGCGCTGGTCGTTCTCCATCCGGGACTGAAGGTACTAAACCGGACGGAGACATATGCTGACAAGGGCGGGCGGTGGATCGTTGCCTTCGGCCTTTCGGGCTTTGACTATTCGGCCTTTGCCAGTTCACTGCGGATGATTGTTCTCAGATCATCGATCGGCTTAAGCGCGTCGCCATCCTCGAAATGCCAGAACATCCATCCGTTGCATGCGTCGAGACCCTGCACCTTCGCGCCGAGGCGGTGAATGGAGCCGGCGGTCCCACCGGATGCAAGCGTACCATCGGCACGAATAATGGCACTATAACGGCGCCTCACATCCGTCAGCACCTGGCCGGGGCGGACGAGACCGCTTTCCACCAGCGTGTTGAAGGCAACGCGCGGCTCGGCCTTCTTGCCGGTCATCACGGTCAGTTCCGCCTTGCCGAGCGGTTCGACGGCGGCGATGCGGGCGGATGCCGCGTCGATATAATCCTGTTCGCGCTCGATGCCGACGAAGTGGCGGCCAAGGCGTTTTGCAACCGCACCCGTGGTGCCGGAGCCGAAGAACGGATCGAGCACGATATCGCCCGGCTTCGTCGATGCCATGATGATGCGCGCCAGCAGGGCTTCGGGCTTCTGGGTGGGATGCACCTTCTTGCCGTCGTCGCCCTTCAGCCGCTCGTTACCGCTGCAGATCGGAAACAGCCAGTCGGAGCGCATCTGCACGTCGTCATTGGAGGCCTTCAGCGCGTCGTAGTTGAAGGTATAGCTCTTGGCTTTCGGATCGCGGCTCGCCCAGATCATGGTCTCATGGGCGTTCTGGAAACGCCGGCCCTTGAAATTGGGCATGGGGTTGGTCTTGCGCCAGACAATGTCGTTCAGGATCCAGAAATCGAGGTTCTGAAGCATCGCGCCGACGCGGAAGATATTGTGGTAGGAACCGATGACCCAGATGGTGCCGTTCGGCTTCAGGACACGGCGGCAGGCGAGCAGCCAGGCGCGGGTGAAGGCGTCATAAGCCTCGAAGGAGGCGAACTGGTCCCATTCGTCATCGACGGCATCGACCAGCGACTGATCGGGTCGGTGCAGCGTGCCGCCAAGCTGGAGATTATAGGGCGGATCGGCGAAAATCGCATCGACCGACTGGCTCGGGAGGGCATCCAAGGCAGCGACACAATCACCTTTGATGATGCTGTCTTTCCAGGCGTCGCTCTCGCCCGCACGATCAAAACCGGCACGCCGAAAATCGGCCAGCGGAAAAACTGCTGCCATTGGTACTCGCTCCATACGCTTACTCTTTAACTGACGCTTATGGTTACCGAAGATGGTTATCAAAGCCTGAACAAGTCACGGAAAATGCGAAATAAATGGCTGTTGCGGCGAGCCGGCCGGATTTACGGCGGCAGGCGGGGAACCCGAAGTGCGGCAAAAACGTTGTGCACAACGGGTTCTCCTGTTCCGCGCATTGCGGGGCTGCGGGAGGACCGGTTCTGGCAGGGGTAATCCGCAATGGGGTCCGTGATGAAAATGGCTTCTTTTTCCGTGAATGTCGTTTGCGCCGCTCTTTTCGCAACGGCGCTTCCGGCGCTGTCGCAGGCGCAGGAAGCGGCCCCGCAATATAACGTCGTCACCGACGCGGTGCTCTTCGATGGCGGCCCCTCGCTTGGCAATAGCGACAGGGTTCGGTGGGATTTCTACAAGGCCGACCGGACAGGCGCGCGTACCGACGTGAATGCCGGCGGCTCCTATGATGCGACCTTCGAGGCGAAGCTGCCGGCAGGCCGCTATGTCGGCGTGGCGGCGCTCGGCAATGTGAGCCGCGACGTGCCCTTCGAGGTGAAGGATGGAAGCATCGCGCGGCCGAAGGTGAATTTCGACGCGGCGGAATTGACTGTCGTGCCGAAACGCAGCGCCGGCGGCGATGTGGAAACACAGGCGAAAACCGAAATCACCAAGGGCGATTTCAAGGACAGCGTCTATGGGCAGAATACGGTCTTCGTGCCGGCGGGCGAGATTGTCCTTACCGGCAGCATAGGCCCGGCGCGGGCGCAGGAGAAGCTTGCCATCAAGGCCGGCGACAAGATCAGCCATGAGCTGGTCATTCCGAGCGGTGTGGTGATCGCCAAGGCCGTTTATGCGGAAGGCGGCAGGGCCGTGGAAACGGACGATATCCGCTTCGAGGCGATGTCGGCCAAGGAAACACTCGATGGCACGCGCCAGACCATCAACGGCATTTACGGCACCGGCAAGATGATGGAAATGCCGGCCGGGGACTTCGTCATGCGCGCCCGTCTCGGGAAGGTGACGGTGGAACAGCCCTTCACCGTGACGCCCGGAAAACGCACGGAAATCACCGTCAATCTGGATGCGGGCGTTCTCGCCATTACCGCCCCCGGCGCGGAACGGATCGATATCGTTGAGACGACCAAAGACCTTCAGGGAACACAGAAGGAGATTTCCGGCCGCTACGGCACGAAACATCAGGAAACCCTGCATCCCGGCGACTATTCGGTGAAGGTAAGCTACGACAAGAAGTCCGGCCGCGACCCGAAGGAGATCAGGGCGACCGTCAAGGCGGCGGAGCGGACTGAAACGACCGTGGCGGAGTAATTGCCACGGGGCGGCCCTCCTCCATCTCCCTCATTCCTCCTGCCCCTCCCCTCATCCCTGTGCTTGTCACAGGGATCCTGTGTATTGCGCTTGTGTTATAAGGGTTGCGGGCGGAAGGCCGTCGGGGTCCTGGTCGATTGAGACCGTTTGCTGGCTTTGGCCTCCGCCCGCTCTTGATAATCCC